>JAZLKQ010000305.1:0-2804 GCA_045597745.1 Bacteroidaceae bacterium
GTACGCTACCCTCTCCCCAAGCGTCAGGTAGTGCAGGAAGAAGGTGCACCGCGCCGTCGTGACTCTGAAGCAACATCTCGGCTATACCTGCAGTAACACCGAAGTTGCCATCTATCTGGAATGGAGGGTGTGCATCAAAGAGGTTAGGGTATGTACGTCCGTCAGGGTACTGGCGTGACGCACGGTCGCTTGGCAGCAGACGAAGCATATTGCTGATGATAGTGAAGGCATGATTGCCATCGAGCATACGTGCCCAGAAGTTGGTCTTCCAGCCGAGACTCCAACCAGTAGCCTGGTCACCACGGTGCTTGAGCGTAGTGGCTGCAGCACGGAAGAGCTCTGGATGTGTGAATGGCGAAATCTGGTTGCTTGGGTACAGGCCATAAAGATGTGATATGTGTCGATGCTCGTTGCGTGGATCGTCGGCATCTTGTAGCCACTCCTGCAACTGCCCGTGCTGACCCACCTGCATAGGTGGAAGGAGTGAAATGGTCTGTATGAGCGAGTCCTGGAAATCATGGTCTGTATTCATCACTCGTGCTGCCATAAGTGCCTGTGACAAAGCGTCAAAGACTATCTGATTGTCCATTGTGCAACCTGCTGTCACAGGGGTTGGTTTGCCCATAGGTCCCTGTTCTGGGCTGACTGATGGTACTGCAACCAGATACCCGTACTGAGGATGTACCTGCATATAGTCAAGGTAGAATTGTGCCGCACCACGCATTACTGGATACCACTCACGCAGGAACTCCACATCGCCTGTATACAGATAGTGCTGCCACAGATGTGTAGTCAACCATGCACCTCCGTTAGGGAACATACCCCATGCGGCACCGTCCACTGGACCTGCTATACGCCAGATGTCTGTGTTGTGATGAGCGAGCCATCCACGGCAACCGTACATGTCATGTGCGGTCTTCTCACCCGTGATGCTCAGGTCACGTATCATTGAGAAGAGCGGTTCGGCATTGTCCTGCAGGTTGGTCACCTCGGCAGGCCAGTAGTTCATCTCCGCATTGATATTGATAGTGTATTTGCTGTCCCATGGCGCATTGGTGCTGCTGTTCCACACCCCTTGCAGGTTGGCAGCCTGACCACCACGCTGTGATGATGATATGAGCAGATAACGTCCGTAGTTGAAGAGCAGGGCTACCATGCCCATGTCGTCCGAACAATAAAACTTGTCCAGACGCTTCTCTGTAGTCAATGATGCGTTCGCCCCTGCCTTGAGCGTCAGGTGGGCAGCGTTGTACTGTGGCTGATACTTGGCAAGATGGCGCTTGATGAGTGTTGCATAATTCATGCCTGCTACAGATGACAAGTACTTGTCGTTGAGCTGTGTAGCATTGCCACTTACGTCATGATAGTTGACGAAGTTGGTAGCTGCCGATACGATGATCAGTGCCTTGGTAGCATCCTTGACGCTTATCTTACCGCCGTTGGCTTCCTGACTGCCGTCTGCCATCACCTTGACCTGACATTCGGCACTCACCTTGCCCTGTATACCTTCCTGATCGACTGGACTGACAGTCGCTATGAGCTTGTCTTTGCCATCAGTCCTTACCTGTGATGGGAATGGACACTCGTGGCTGACATTGAAGTTGAGCTTGCCTTTCTTTGAAGCTGTGACCTGCATCACAATAACCCCATCCTCGAGCGATGCAAATGTCTCGCGGGTGTACTTGACGCCGTCGCATACATAACTCACCGTAGACAATGCCCTCGTGAGGTCAAGCTGACGCTGATATGAAGTGACGTTCTTGTGGGCGAAATCCATCTTGAGTGAACCTACCGTCAGGTATCTCATGCCGTGAGGACCTACGACAAAGTCCTTGTCAATGATCTGTGCAGCCTCACCCTCCTTGCCGTCAAATATGAGCTGACGCACCTCCGCGAGTCTGCCGAGCGAACGAGGGCTGTTGTTATTATGTGGTCCTCCACTCCAGAATGTCTCTTCGTTGAGTTGTATTTCCTCAGTCTCTGTACCACCAAATACCATAGCACCAAGGTGGCTGTTACCGATAGGCAGAGCCTCAAGCCATATATTGGCAGGAGTGTCATACCACAGTCTCTCGTTGACGTTTGCCGTACTCTGTGCATTGGACACAAGGCACACGAGGAGCATTGCCATAAGAGAAACGATTGCTGATTTCTTGTTCATTAGTCTTTAGTTGTTAGTATTCTGTTGCAAAGATAACAATTTGTTGCGAGTCTCACGAAGGCTCACCCCATCCTTTTTATACTAATATGTAACATGCACACGTGTGCGCATAACAAAAACTGTAAATTTTGATACATCAGCTACGAAATGGCATTGTCGGCTGATAATACCATTACTACGGAAGCAACTATACGTCTCACAAAAAACAATCGCTCCTATTATAATAAAAGGTAATGATATACTTTTTGGCACGACGAATAATAATCTTTATTCATTAACCACGAATTTAACGAATTTAACGAATGTGGATGTATTCATTTTATTCGTGTCTTTATATCCTTGATCTCTAATCTCTCGAATGTGTATGTATTGGCTTCGCCGAGTTAAAGGTTCGTATTCTTTTTTATTACTGTCCGCTAAATCGCATATGAGGTGGGGCTGTGTCAAAAGTAACCGACACAGCCTCTTTTGTATTTATATAATTTTTTTAGCGGACAGTAATATTAAATAATGCAAGAAAACAACAATTATGCAACTTAAAAGTTGCGGAATTTAATTCTTTTCCTTAATTTTGCACAAAATATAATGTAGGATTATGAAATTCGTACGCACCATACCAGGCTATAATCACCTTTGGGCAGTC
>JAZLKQ010000306.1:0-7425 GCA_045597745.1 Bacteroidaceae bacterium
CTGTTGAGAGGAACTTCACTCCGTTCTTGTTAAGCTCTGCAAGGAGCTCTTCCATACCATCTTTGTGGAAAACCGATATAAGTGCGGTTTTGATTTGCTTAGTTTCAGCCAAATTACAATATCAATTATTAATCATATTTATTCTTAATTCTGCCCTAACTTATTGTACGATGTACATTTTAGGCGTGCAAAGTTAAGGAATAAAACCGACACAATTCTACACTTATCACACTTTTTTGACGGCACACCATGATTTTTACAAAAGTTTAATGTATTTTTGCCATCAAAACATCAACAGACATGAAACACATAGCATTATTCATACTATTATTTGGGCTATTAGCGACACACAAGGTACATGCTCAAGTCTTCAACTTCAGGTTCGGCTCTCCATATATGGAGGAGAGACAGCAAGAACCTGTCACCAAACCTGAATACAAGGGAGGCAACAAAGGACTCAACGACTTCTTGCTCAAGAACTACAAGAACCCTGTTGGCAGACGAGACGTAGAGGGACAGGTCGTCATCCTGTGTCTGATAGACACAAAGGGTAAGGTGGCGGACTTACGCATCACTCGTTCGCTGGACCGCGACTTTGACATGGAAGCTGTGCGAGTGGTCAAGAAACTGAAGTTCAAACCTGCTACACAAGGCAAGAAAAAGGTCAACAGCCGTTACGAAATATACTTCCCAATACGTAGCGGACGTCTTTCATTCACTACTCTCAAGACTGTTGACGTATAAGCAGAGGACCTGTAGTTTAACGGAAAATGTTGACTACTTTAAGCCTTATTTGTAAATTCTGTTGACTGGGATTGTACTTAGTTTTATATTGGTTGACTATTCATACAAACTAATCGAAATACCATTTGTATTCTTTTGTCATCTGTATTTCCTTTTGTTTTCTTAATTAGCCTGCGGCAAGCATCCAATTGTTTTTGTTGCGCAAAGCGCCCTTTAAGAAAACAAAAGAAAACTATCAAAACAAAAGAAAACCTTGACAACTATCAAATTGCTACATACGAAACTTGAATGGCCATGCGCTTTGGCGGACGGATGAAGTCCGTCAACACTATAGCCTACACAAACAAAATATCGCCAACCTTAGAAACTAAGATTAGCGATATTCTCTTGATTGGAGTGGTGCCACCAGGATTCGAACCGGGGACACACGGATTTTCAGTCCGATGCTCTACCTACTGAGCTATGGCACCATCGTTTTTGTTTTGCGGGTGCAAAGGTAGACATTTTTTATTTACTACCAAACTTTTAGCGCAAATAAATGCACACAAACACGAAAAAACATCATTCGCTTGCGATATATGGATGTTTTGCCTTGCTGTTATTGATAATCTTCAACATGTTTCAGCACATTTGCTATGCCATCATCATCGACGGAATTCGTCACATGTCGGGCCACAGCCTTGACCTCATCGCTTGCATTACCCATAGCTATCCCGTGTGCCACATGCGATAGCATAGACATGTCATTGCCGCCATCGCCAAATGCCATCGTCTCAGAAAGGTCTATACCATAATAGTCTATCATCGCATCAATGCCTGTACTCTTGCTTACACCTGACACTATACAGTCTGCAAAAGCAGGATGCCAACGATGCGCCTCACATCCTGATATGACCTCAGCAACCATCCGAGGCTCTTGTTCTGCAGTAAAGAAGGCAATAATCTGCATCACGTCCATGTCGAGGCAACGCTCTATAGGGCGAACACCTGTTGCACGCACATTTAGCAAGGTAAATACCTCGCGTACAGCATCATTCTCTTCGGTAAGAAACACATCATCGTCCGAAGCAAATGCTATGGGTATTGGAGTCTCTTTGCAAAAGGCGATCAGCCTCTCGAGATCATCACGATGTACCGGACGATGTAATATTACCGCTCCGTCTTTAGTACGGCAACTGGCACCATTGACAGACATAAGTCCATCATACTCCAGTTCTCCGAGGTTGTCTATAAATGGTATTGGTCTACCAGTAGCAATAAACACTTTCACTCCCTTTTGCCTAACCTCATGCACTGCATCTATCGTACTCTGAGGTATCTTGTGCGTCTCAAAGGACACAAGCGTACCATCGATATCAAAAAATATAGCCTTAACCATCTTCACCTTATATTATAGCCATTCCTAACTCTCATGCGTTCAAACACTCATAGGACACATCATGTGTAGCGATGACATGAGCGTTGATGCTTCTTGTATTCATCCTAAAACTCCAAATACGGCAAAACCCTTTCAAGTTCTGCATCTGTAAATATGCCTGTCGCTGCCAACGCGCTGGCATCTTTTATCTTGCCGTACAGTCTCACATAACGAGCAATCTTCTGGGTCTGCTCATAAGATATGTATGGATGCGCATTGATCTGCTTAAATGTCGCCGTCGACAGATTTATCTTCTTTACCTCCTTACGTTCTATCTTCAGCCATTCTACAATATCAGGAGTTACCCGTTCTACCTCCAGCAGTTGCGCCTCTGACACATAACCACCAAGTTTCTCCCTCCTGTCTATTATCATTCCCGCTATCACAGGCCCAACACCAGGTATCTTCCTCAGCAATGCGGTATCTGCAGTATTGGGGTCAACAAATGTATGTGTGGTAAACTTGTTAGACACATATTGCCGTGCAGATTGCGCATCACCTGCATCACGCCGGCCATAGTCGGACTTGTAGCCATCACGTTGCGGTATCGGATATTTACTCCTTTTATTATATGACGACTTAGTATATTTCTGTCCAATACTGACATAAGGAAGCATACGGTCTATGTCCGCATCTGTCAGAGAATATACTCTCATTATATCTTCAGGCACACGAAACACCGCTCCCTTGCGTCTATAGTTAAGGAATGTACGAATCTGCTTAGGACGAAGTCCGAGAGAAAGAAGTTCTACAGAGTCTACCTCATTTGGATCAAACCTATGCATAGATATTGCGACATCTGCAGACATTCTATTATCACCTTCTGCACCGCCTGCTTCTTGCACATCTGTAGCCAAGGCATCATGCGCTCCAGACAACGTGTCCGTTTCGTTGTTTTCTACGATGAAATGATGGTTTTTATCAGTCAGTACAACTGTCACCACTCCTATCACGGCAATGACAGTCAGCACAACAAGTGCCCTACGATTGTCTTTGGTGTAATAAAACCAATCTTTCCACATCATATCGCAAACTACCTGCCAAGACTAAGACTTGAATGCACTGAAGACTCCTAACTGATCCAAGAATACTATAGCAATAGCGAGCGGAGCAACATAGCGAAGGAAGAATATCAACGCCTTGAAGTATGGCACTCTGATATCTCCACTATTACTCAACTCATCTCTATACAACTGCTTGTCAAGTATCCAGCCTGAGAATATGGCAATTAGCATTCCACCAAGAGGAAGAAGTATCATGCCTGAGAAGTCATCAAACATCGAGAATATATTTCTGTCCAGAATCTTGACATCTGCCAATGGACCAAACGACAACGAGCAAAGCACTCCTAATATCACACATACAATCGTGATGATTGTGGCGGCCTTACGTCGGCTCATATTGAATTCCTCCGTGACGTATGCCGTAACAACCTCATGCAGAGATATTGCAGAAGTTAGTGCAGCGATAAACAGCAAGAAATAGAACATCACCGAGAATACAATCATCAGCAGAGGTATCTCGCCAAACGACTGCTGAAAGACATTTGGCAACGATATAAATATAAGGTCAGGACCTGCACCTACTTTATTAGGATCCATACCTATATTGAATACTGACGGGAAGATGATAAATCCAGCAAGTATCGCCACAAGCGTATCGATGATACTCACATTGATTGCTGTCTTGGCAAGATTGGTCTTCTTGTCAAAATACGAAGCGTATGTACAGAGGCATCCCATTGCCAGGCTAAGAGAGAAGAATGCCTGTCCCATGGCGCATAGCACAGTCTCGCTCGTCACCTTGGAGAAGTCCGGCTTAAGGAGAAACTCTATACCTGCTGATGCACCCGGCAATGTGACAGAACAGCCCACCAGTACAAGCACAAGAATAAATAGCATCGGCATCATAATCTTGGAGAACCTCTCAATGCCTGACTGGACTCCACGGGTGATAACAAAATGAACTATTGCCATAAACACCAACAGCCATACTAATGGAATCCATGCATTAGACGAGAAGTTCTCAAATATGCCACGAAACTCTGATGAAGACGCATCAGCAAACGAATTGGTTACTGACAAGTACGTATAGTGCATGGTCCAGCCTCCTACCACTCCATAATAGCATAGTATGAAGAATCCCGTGAACACGCCAAGTCTGCCGACCCACTTCCATGGGCTGTTGTTGGACAATATACGATAAGCACCCGCAGTATTGGAATGGGTATGACGACCTATCAGGAACTCGCTTATCATGATTGGTAAACCCAGCAACAATATGCACACCACATATATTATAATAAATGCCGCACCACCATTTTGACCTGTCACTATAGGGAAGCGCCATATATTACCCAATCCTACTGCAGAACCTGCTGCAGCCAATATCGCCCCGAGCTTGCTTGCAAAGTTTTCTCTCATATCATTCATTCTATATCTAAAACCTATATTCTTATTATAATCATACCGTATATCACCTGAATACGACACAATCTGTTTTTACTTCAAGAAATCAAAAGCGCCGAATTGATCGGCAAAAATCATCATAATGCAAATAGGTGCAAAATAACGGACAATAAACCTGAACGCCTTATAATATGGAGCCTTTATCGTACCGTCGTTTGTGATTTCAGCACGAAGTACCTTCTCATCGACAACCCAGCCAAGGAATATACACATCACAAGGCCACCCAATGGCATAAAGAACTTAGCCACAAGACTATCAAAACAATCAAAATATCCCATGCCTAAGACCTTTGCGCCTGCAACATTCCTAAAGGCATTGCTTTCATACCATGCATCGCCTGCACCTGGCGAAGACCAATCGCCAAACGACCATGCGCAAAGGCTACCTAAGACAAGGCAGGCTACGGTAACACCAACACATGCCCACACACGAGGTATGCGGAGTTCCTTATGGAAGAATGCAGCTGACATCTCAAGCATAGATATAGATGATGTCAAAGCCGCCATTACAAGCAGGAGATAGAACAGCAAAGAAAATGCGTATGCCAGCATAGGCACATCACCCATCACTTGCTGAAACACGTTAGGCAATGTGATAAATACGAGGGATGGACCTGCATCTGGCTGCAAACCGTCGATAGAATATACTGCCGGGAATATGATAAGTCCAGAGCACAAGGCAACAAGGGTGTCAATACCTGCCACGCTCATGCCGTCCTTCATGAGATTGACATCTTTCTTAAAGTAACATGCGTATGTACAAAGACAACATATACCGACACTCAAGGAGAAGAATGCTTGTCCCATCGCACTTAACACCGTAGAACTTGTCACCTTTGAAAAGTCTGGGGAAAAAAGGAATGTCAATCCTTTGGAAGCTCCAGGCAAAGCCAACGAACAGCACACCAGCACAAGGATAAACACAAAGAGTATCGGCATCATAATCTTTGCACCCATCTCTATACCTTTCTGCACACCCAACGCTACTATGGCACATGTCACCATCAATATGACTGCCAACCATACCACGGGAGCAACAGGATCAGAGGAGAATGCCGCAAAATCATTGGCAAAGTCCGCAGAAGATTTACCGATGAAACCATTCATTCCTGCCTGCACGGCATAATATAGAGTCCAGCCTGCCACTACAGCATAATAGCTCAATACAAGAAAACCCGATATCATAGGTATCAGGCCCATAACCTTCCATCCCTTTTTACCACCACTCATCTTCATGAACGAATCACCGACATCGCGCTGGCCATGTCGACCTATGGCAAACTCAGATACCATAACAGGCACACCGAGCAGAAGCATAAAGAATACATATATCAATATGAAAGCAGCGCCTCCATTACTACCCGTCTCTGTAGGAAAGCGCCATATATTGCCCAATCCCACAGCAGAACCTGCCGCAGCAAGCACCGCACCCAACTTACTCTTGAAGTTTTCTTGATTAAAGTTTGCCATATTATATCAGTTCATGTCATTTGTTATATGATGAGACTACATATTACAGGAATAATACTTACTTTTGCAAAGTAATAAAACAAAAAGCACGTATATGAATATATTAAGAAACCACTTTTGGTCCATATTCCTCTCAGTTGTAATCATCGTCCTGTCCACAATACCTGTACCAGAAGTACCCGAACTCCAAGACGTCCCTCTGTTTGATAAATGGGTACATTTCGTCATGTACGGAGGACTGACTTTAGCTATATGGTACGACTATTATCGCAAGCGAAAGGATACAAAAGTAAGTATCACAATGTGCGTATGGTCATCAGTATACAGCGCCGCATTGGGTGGTGCCATGGAACTTGCACAAACATACCTCACCACATGTCGTAGTGGCGACTGGATAGACTTTTATGCTGATTCCATCGGAGTTTTATTAGGGATTGCTATAGGCATTCTGCTTGTCCGCAGGATTGCAACCAAGATCAAGTGGCTCAACATATAGCGCTTGAATAACGTCAAGCCTGATCTTTCCAATACTTATAAGGATTGAGCAACAAGTGAGAGTTGTAGTATCTGCGGTCACCAGTCACTTCCTTTCCCAAGAAATCAGGACGTATATACTCCTCGTCTATGCTCGCAAGCTCTATCTCTGCCATTACAAGTCCCTCGTTGTCTCCCCAAAACTCATCAACCTCTATCGTATGCTTACCATTCTTGATGAGCCATCTCGTCTTGCTTATATAGCCAGTACCACACAGCTTCATCAGGTCATGCGCATCTGCAATTGGTATCTCAGTCTCAAATTCATAACGGCCTATACCTGCAGCATCCGAAGGTCCCTTGATAGTGATATATCCTTTATCGTCGCGGATTCTCACTCTTACAGTCTTGCCATTACCGCTACTTATGTAGCCCTGTTCGATTTTGCTATGAGAGTATGCCTTGTCTTTATATTCTCCGACAACAACAAACTTACGTTCTATTTCAAGTCCCATTTCTTATAATTATAATTTTATAGACGAAGAACTACTCTGCACCGATAGGAGTGTCGGCAAACTCCATCAGGTATGCCTTGATAAACTCATCAATCTTTCCATCCATCACTCCTGTCACATCAGAGGTCTGATAGTTGGTGCGATGATCCTTGACTCTACGGTCATCAAAGACATAACTGCGTATCTGCGAGCCCCACTCTATCTTCTTCTTGCCAGCCTCTACACGCTGCTGCTCCTGCATACGCTTCTGCAATGCACGGTCATAGAGCTGCGAACGAAGTAGTCGCATGGCGTTCTCTCGGTTCTCAAGCTGCTTACGAGTCTCAGTATTTTCTAT
>JAZLKQ010000307.1:0-6086 GCA_045597745.1 Bacteroidaceae bacterium
TGTCGCTACTATCAAAGCATCAACGAACTCGCTGATAGACACGGCAAAGACCTTAACCGTATTAGGTAGTATGAACTGATAGAATTTATCTACGATTAAAGATTTGTGAAACATTATGTTGCTATTTTACTTCAATATAACTATTATCCGTTTTATCAAATGAGATACTGCTTCATGACCGGAACCTCGATGCTGAGCGACTGCTTGTTCATCATATTGTCATGTTCCTGCTTGATATCAACAATGTGGAGCTTGTCCTGAGGAATGTATCGCTCATAGCCACCGGCACGCTTGCTGTTCATTTCGTTGAAATACTCAGCTGTGCGTCCCTTCAGTCCTGGCGCAGGAGTGATAGCCTTGAAATAGAGCACATTACCGTCATACAGTTTAGGACGGAATTGCATCATGTCGGCGTTCACCTGGAGCGAGTTGGCGACAAGGGCATCCAACAGTCCGCGCCCGATGAGACTCGTAAAGAGAGGACTATGTTCAAAATACTCTCGTATGCTATCCTTTGAACGCGATGTGTACATATCCTTGAACTCTCGTTTTCGGATTATATGTGCATCAAACATGAAGAGCTGCTCAACCTTCTCGCCCTGTGCAGTGAGCTGGCATGCCATCTCGTAGGCTATCATACCACCATAGCACCATCCTCCCAAATAGTACGGACCTTGTGGCTGATGTGCCTTCAGTACCTCGATGTATCTGCTGGCTATCTCTGGTATGCCGTGCTTGATGTCATCACGGTGATAGAGATTCCACTGATCCAACACGGCGAACGAGCAGAAGCCCTCCAGTTGACTGGCAAGAGAAAGGTATGCCTCGCTGCCCGTGTTGCCCGTGTGTACAAATACTAGTTGCTTGGCACCTGGAGTCTCGGTAAGCACCTTATAGTTGTCGTCGCTATCACTATCGTTATCGTAGCGCAGCGCATCGTTATCGTTAATAGTCTTTTCCTTGCTCCAGTCTTCCTTCTCAACACCCTCGTTCAACTCGATGGCAGTGTTCAGCAGGTAACACCAGTTGCTGATGCTCTCACCGCCATGCTCGTTAAGCGCATTAAACAGTTCTGCTATCCACGTCCTTACTCTCCACTCCTCGGCAAGGATAGTGTTGTATGCTATCATCAGATAAGCCGAAGCATCGTCAATCTTACATAGCGATAGCTGGAACAGCGGTTGTAGTTGCAGGTCGTTAACCGAGCGTAGAAGCTCATGGCGCTTGTCCATCATTAACTCAACTGCATCCATCTCGTGCTCTGCCTCAATTACAGATACAGGAACAGGTCTGTCCAGAAATACCTGCATAGGTGCGTCCACACCTATGTAAGCCACGGCAGAGGTCATGAATTTGTGTTTCCTTGCAACATCGGCAATGCCCTTCCTGATATCCTCCTCAGTGACAGTACCGTCAATATCCATCTGCACGCAGACGGAATTAGTCGTTCTGTCAGGATGCATAATGTGCTCGTTGAGCATACGCTTCTGTGCAGGTAGCAGTGCAGCACGCTTCTGTACGTACTCTCCACGGCTTGCATAGTCGGCAATGAGAGCCAGAGTGCGGATGTCGTTTGGTTTCAGCAGATGTTCTATAGGTATCTCTATGCCCTTATTCCTGAGGAGTGCCATCAGACGGATTGATTTGATGGATGTACCACCAAGTCCGGTGAACGTGTCATGCGCACTGACAGTTCCGGTTTCGAGTGAAAGAGTCTCAGCAATGCAACCGGCAATAGTCTCTTCCAGCAGTCCCTGAGGTTGCACGAAATCTGTCGATGAATCATTGCAGGTCAGTTGTGGTACTGGCAGTTTCTTCTTATCGACCTTCTGGTTTACATTGAGTGGGATGCTGTCTATCTGCATTGTCACGGCAGGCACCATATAAGGTGGTTTCTGCGAAGCTATGAACTCGTTGAGTGCAGGGATTTCCAGCGCTACACTGTCTGCCATCACGACATACGCAGCAATGAACTTGCCGCCATTAGGGTCGTCAAACGCCTGCACCGTTACATCCTTTACGCCGGCGAAGTCACGTATGACAGCCTCCACCTCCTTCAGTTCGATGCGGAAGCCACGTACCTTGACCTGACCGTCCTTACGTCCTACGAACTCAATGTTTCCGTCCTTGCGATAGCGCACAATGTCACCGCTGTGATATACCCTGCCCTCGCCGAAAGGATTTGGCGTAAAGCTCTCAGCTGTCTTGTCGGGACGATTCAGGTATCCGCGAGTAACCTGCGGACCACTGATCCAGAGTTCGCCGATAGCACCAACAGGAAGACGATTTCCGTATTTGTCAACAACATACAGATGGCATGTGGTAGTAGGTGTTCCAATTGGGATGTTAGGTTCCCAATGCTTGACGGTGAAGAACGCACAGCCACAAGTCGTTTCGCTCGGGCCATATCCATTGTGTACCTGATAGCTCAACAGTTCGGGCTTGATGGCACGGAGTTTCTCGCCACCCATGCTCAGGTGTTGTAGGCTTGCCGACTGCGGGTAGTTCTCAAGATACTGTACGCCAACCTGTGTGGTCATGAAGCAATGAGTGATGCCTTTACGCTCAAAGTACTGATGCAATGCCTCCAGGTCCAGACGGATATCTTCGTCAATAATATGCAAGGTTGCACCATTCATCAGCGTGCAGTAGATGTCCATCATATTGGCATCGAAACCAAAGCTGGCGTATGCGGCAATCTTACTGTCAGGAGTAATGGTCAGATAGTTCTTATAGAACTCATTATAGGCAATAAGGTTTCCATGCTCAAGCATCACGCCCTTAGGTACGCCTGTAGAGCCTGAGGTGTAGAGGAGGGTAAGGAGTGAGTTAGGTTGTAAGGTCTTAAGGTCTTGAGGTTTTAAGGTTCCCAACTTGTCCTCGGTCAGTTCGCTTGTGAGCAGAACCTCGCCTTCGTACTCTGTGACGATGGAACGCATGTCTGGATCGGCGATAAGGAGGGCGGCATTGGCATCCTTAACCATGAAGTTCAGTCGTTCCTGTGGGTACGAAGGGTCAAGAGGTTGATAGGCACAGCCAGCCTTCAAAGCAGCCAGCGATGCCAGTACCATCCATTCACTTCGGTGTATGATGATGGATACGACAGGCTCTTGCTTCTCTGTGCTCGCGTTTACCTTCTTATATATAAGAGCAGCCATGCGGTCTGTCAGTTCATCCAACTCACGATATGTATATTTCTTGTCCTCGTAAACGACGGCAATATTCTCAGGATGAGCTGTTGCTGCCTTGCGGAACAGAGTGACGATGTCGGTATCAGCATCAGCGAAATGCTGCTCACAACCGTCGTTGAACAAATCAAGAATAGCGAGGGTATTGTCCGATGCGAGTGAGATGCTACTTAAGTGTTCAACAGATTCTGCGCCCTTGCAACCAACCTGTTCGACAACGTATGAGTACGCATCAGCCAGTCCCTGCATCATCTCATCTGAGTACAGTGAACTGTCATACTCGACTACAACCTTTGCATCTTCGATGGTTCCGGTAACAAGAATACACAATGGGAACTTGGCTTTGTCGAGCATCAGAGTCTTGACTTCGACCTCTTGACCGGCAATATAGTACGAATCAATTACTCCCACCTGATAAGCGAACATGATGTTAGCCTTGTAGTCATAGTCCTGGGCAATGTGCGCAAATGGATAGTTCTCATGACGGAGTGTCTCATTGTAGTCCTGACATGTGCGTCGCAGGAATTCGTTTAGGCTATCATCTGCCTGGATTTTTGACACTACAGGCAGGGTATTTACGAACATGCCCATGGTGTTCTGCAGACGGGCATCGCTTCTGCCATTTGAGATAGTGCACAGCGATACCTCGTCCTCAGCCAGATAACGGCTGATGCAGATGTTGGCAATAGCAAGGCAGATGCCCGAGGTGGTGAGACCTGCAGTATCTTCGGCTGCTTTGGCTATCTGTGCCAGATTTATTCTTGCGCTCACTCGCTGAGATACATGTGTGGCATGTTCCTCTATCGCCTTGTCAGGAAGCAGCATGCTCACCTCTTCGATGCCTCCTATGCGGCTGTCGAAGTACACCTTGTCCTTTTTGTCCAGCGTCTGATTGCTGGCAAAGTCGTAGTAGTCGTAGGTCTCAGCCTCCAGTGGTTCGCCTTCAAGAGCCCTACAGAGTTCCCGGAAGAATAAGTCGCACGATGCACCATCGCTAATGAGATGATGGAAGTCGGCAAACAGAGACTTGCTACCATCCTTCTCGACAATAGCAAAACGGAACAACGGACCTGTGGCAAGGTTGAATGGACGAACCATTGGCTCGCTTGTGTGTTCTACGATAAGGGTGGTTTTATCCATGCGTTTCATAATGGCCTCTCCATCGTTGTTTGTAACGATGTGTGACCACAATGCAGGATGTGCCTCCAGGAAAGCGTTTAGTGTCGCCTCCATCTGGGCTACAGTGATATTGACAGGTAGTTTTATGAGCGTCGGAATGTTATAGAGCGTAGAATCTGGGTTGAGTACACATTCGCTATAGACACCCTGTTGAGAGAATGTCAGCGGAACCTCGCTAATCAGCTCCTTGCGTGTCTCCTTGGCATGCACAGCTCTACCAGCCATCCACGCAGTCAGAATTTCATTCTCTATACCCTGTATCGTTCCGCTCTGTATCAGCGACTTCGAGTCTATCTGTATGGCAAAGCGCTTGAACACGAGGTTTGCCAGTTTGATGGAAGACAGAGATGTCAGTCCGAAGAACTTCAGATTGTCCGTAACTCCGAGTGCAGCATCCTTGCTATCGTCAAACGTGATTTCTGGCAGGCTCAGTATGCCAGCAACCATATTATACAGCTCCACCTCAAGCTTGTTCATCGGAATGTCAGTAGCCCCCTCCCTGCGGTTCATGGCAGACGGTGATGCCTCAGGCAATGCCTTCTTATCCACTTTCTGATTTACGGTGAGCGGGATGCTGTCTATCTGCATCGTCACTGCCGGCACCATATAAGGTGGTTTCTGTGAAGCGATAAAATTGTTTAGCAGAGACACATCGAGCGAGCTATCTTCCATTACGACATAAGCCGCTATTAACTTGCCGCCATTAGGGTCATCGAATGCCTGAACGGTAACATCCTTCACTCCAGGGAAGTCGCGGATGACAGCCTCCACCTCCTTCAGCTCGATGCGGAAACCGCGTATCTTGACCTGACCGTCCTTTCGCCCTACGAACTCGATGTTGCCATCCTCTCGGTAGCGTACGATGTCACCGCTGTGATAAACGCGTCCCTCACCGAATGGATTCTGTGTAAAGCTCTCCGCTGTCTTGTCTGGACGGTTCAGATATCCGCGTGAAACCTGCGGACCATTAATCCACAGTTCTCCCGGAGCACCAGCAGGAAGACGGTGCCCATGTTTGTCAACGATATAAAGATTGCAGGTGGGTAAGGGTTTGCCTATCGGGATATTCGGTTCCCAGTGGTTAATCGGGAACAGCGCACAACCGCATGTCGTTTCACTCGGACCATAGCCGTTGTGTATCTTGTAGCTCAACTGCTCAGGCTTTACTGCACGCAGTTTCTCTCCTCCCATCATCAAGTGCTGAAGAGACGATGACTGAGGATAGTTCTCAAGATACTGTACACCCACCTGTGTGGTCATGAAGCAGTGTGTGATACCTTCACGCTCAAAGTACTGATGCAGTGCCTCCATGTCAAGACGAATATCTTCGTCAATGATGTGGAGAGTGGCGCCAATCATCAGTGTGCAGTAAATATCCATCATGTTTGCATCGAAGCCAAAACTAGCGTATGCAGCAATATGGCTCTCTGAGGTCATGTTCTGGTAGTCGGTGAATGACTTGCAGAAGGCTATGAGGTTTCGATGTTCAATCATCACGCCCTTAGGTACACCTGTAGAGCCTGAGGTGTAAAGAAGTGTGAGAAGGGAAGCCCCACCCAGCCTCCCCGAGGGGGAGGTGAAGGAAGTCGCTTCTGTTTGTCGAGAGAGAATGTCTGCAATCTCATCTGTTGTGATGCACTCACCCTCATACTCATTAACAATTGGACGCAAATCCTCATCTGCAATAAGTAATACGGCATCGGCATCCTTTACCATGAA
>JAZLKQ010000308.1:0-7862 GCA_045597745.1 Bacteroidaceae bacterium
CGAACGTATGTTGAAGCTTTATCGAACGTATGTCGAAGCTTTAACAAGCGTATGATGCAAGTGCAACATCTGTATGATGCACATGACGGGTGTGCTCGGATGCCTAAAGTTCCTCGAGGCTTAGCAGGCCGTTTGTCACAACATATACGATGATGTCTGCAAGTGATCTCGCCCTGAGCTTGTCCATGATATTCTTGCGATGTGAGATTACGGTAGTGACGCTGATATTGAGGCGGTCGGCAATCTCCTTGTTGATGTGCCCTTTAGCGAGCAATATTGCCACTTCTGCCTCTCGGGCAGATAGAGCAAAGGCAGGTTCGGGAGCGTTACAGGAGTCGGGCATCTTACCCGGATGTCCACCGTGCTTGTGTCCAGTATTGCGTAGGCTGAGTATGTCTTTGACAAGGTCTTTCTCGCTCTGACATACGTTGAGGGTAAGTAGACCAGATAGGCGAGGGTAGTTGTCTCCATGTACGAGTACTATGGCACGATGAGGCTGACGGGCAAAGTAGTTTGCATTTTCAAAATATATAGATGAGGAGACAAAGTAATGTCCGAACCTTTCGGGCTGGCTGATGACCAGTTGCTCGAAAGATGAGAATGTGACAATACTTGCCATGGGAATGATATTCTGCAGTATCTGCTCCAATCCCATGCAGGACAATACGTTTGCGTCTATTATAGCAATCTCCATGATGATACGCTTTGTATGCTTTGATGTGTTACTCCATTCTTCCCCATTTCATCTCTTCGCCTGCAGCATCATACTCCTTGCGCTTGCCTGTAGGCGGGGCGGAGAGAGTGATACGTACTACAGTGGTGCGAGGCAGACTTCTTGCTATGGATGCGTCGAATGCATCCATGTGCTTTGGCAGGAAACGCTGGCAGATGGCTCTCATTGCCTCCACTTTCTCGTAGTGGTCGGTGACGATCTCTGCCTTGCCAAATGCTATGGCTGAGCGAAACTCCAATGTGAATGACCCGTCCTTTGGACCGACTACAGGCTTGCATCTTGATACAGCGCTTAGGCAGACCTCAGGTCTCTGTGCAAGAGTGGAGAGCTTGAGCCCCTCGTCTGCACAGTGGAAGTAGAATGTCTTGTCGTCTGCACGTGCCAACGAGAGCGGCACAGCGTATGGTGTGCCGTCTGCTAATGTCATGCTTACGGTGATGTATGGAGCCTTGTCCATCACTTTGAGTGCCCATTCTGCTGGCATCTGTCTGCTTTCTTTTCTCATGTGTCGTATACTCCTTGGTTGATAGATGTGGGAATGTTGTGTGTGCAAAGGTACAACTATTTTCATTTATTCATAACTACTTGACACATAATCTTTATGTCCTCTGCATATTAGTGGCATGATTGGCGTATACGACACAATATGTGAGCAGTATTTTGCCATAAGTAAATAAATGCATATCTTTGCACAGTCGTTAAGATATAAATGTAATAAGGACAAAGAATCATCCTCTCATGAATAATAAGGTCAATCAATATCTGGCAATGGCAGGTGAGGTGCTTGTGGTCATAGGTGCAGCCTTATGGATCACCCAGATGCCTATAGCCCTATGGATGTATACTGCTGGTACGGTGATGTTTGCCATAGGCAGATTGGCAGACCGCACCGACTATGGCGATGACAAGGTGGTACGCAGACTATGCCTGCAGCGCAATGCGGGTGTGGTATTTCTCATAGTGTCTGCAGTGCTGATGCATCTGCCTCCAGGCATATATTATGTGGTGTACTTGGGACGTCAGGCATGGTTGCTCCCATTTGTGATATTCGTTGTATTTGAGGTCTATACGTCATGGAGATTGATGGCACTGACCGGCAAAAAGACTAAATAGAGCAATTACTTTGCGTATAAATGCATAATTTATGCAAAATAATTGTTCGTTCATTGAATATTTGCTACATTTGCACCATAGATTAACTAACGGGATATGAATGCTCGTATGGATTACGGGCTGGTCGTGCAATATAAGGATTAGCATACTATTAAGATTATTCCAAAAAGAGATATCAGAAAGATTTATTTTATAGACAAATCATTTTAATAACAAGTTATACAGTATACCAATGAAACTTGATGCACTGACGGCTGTATCACCTATTGACGGTCGTTATAGAGGCAAGACAGAGAGCCTTGCCGCTTATTTCTCAGAATATGCTTTGATAAAGTATCGCGTGAGAGTGGAGATAGAGTATTTTATTACCCTGTGCGAACTTCCGCTCCCTCAGCTTCAGTCGTTCGACCATAGCCTCTTTGAGACATTGCGTGACATATACCGCAACTTCTCAGAGGAGAATGCTCAGCGAGTGAAGGATATAGAGAAGGTCACCAATCATGATGTCAAGGCAGTAGAGTACTTTATCAAGGAAGAGCTTGACAAGATCGGCAATTTCGACGAATATAAGGAATTCATACACTTCGGACTTACAAGTCAGGATATCAACAACACAAGCGTGCCTCTCACTATCAAGGATGCGCTACAGGAGGTATATTATCCTCTCGTCGAGGAACTCATAGCACAGCTTAAGGAGTATGCAGACGAATGGAAGGACGTGTCAATGCTTGCAAAGACACACGGACAGCCAGCCTCACCAACTCGTCTTGGCAAGGAGGTGATGGTCTATGTTTATCGACTCACTGAGCAACTGGAGCAGTTGAAGGCTTGCAAGATCAGCGCAAAGTTTGGTGGTGCAACAGGCAACTACAATGCTCACCACATAGCTTATCCAGAGTATGACTGGAAGGAGTTTGGCAATAAGTTCGTCAGCGAGAAGCTCGGGCTCGAACGTGAACAGTGGACTACTCAGATCAGCAACTACGATAACCTCGGTGGTGTATTTGATGCCATGAAGCGTATCAATACCATCATCATTGACCTTGATCGTGACTTCTGGATGTATGTGTCTATGGAGTACTTCAAGCAGAAGATTAAGGCAGGCGAGGTTGGTTCGAGTGCAATGCCACACAAGGTCAACCCTATTGATTTTGAGAACTCTGAGGGCAATCTCGGCATGGCAAACGCTATCCTGGCATTCCTTAGCCAGAAGCTTCCTGTAAGCCGTCTGCAGCGTGACCTTACGGATTCTACTGTACTACGCAATGTCGGAGTGGCAATGGGCCACATGCTCATATCTATACAGTCTACCCTCAAGGGATTGCGCAAGCTGCTTCTCAACGAGGCTGCCATCAATCGTGACCTTGACAACTGCTGGGCTGTATGTGCGGAGGGTATTCAGACGATACTCCGTCGTGAGGCATATCCACATCCATACGAGGCTCTCAAGGCATTGACACGTACCAATTCGGCTATCACAGCAGAGAGCATATCAGGATTTATCGATGGTCTTGAGGTGAGCGAAGAGGTTAAGGCTGAGCTTCGTGCTATCACTCCGCACAGTTATACTGGTATCTAGTCAAATAATCAATTGAAGATATATAATTAAAAACCTATTTTCAAATAATCATTATGAGTGAATTAGAAGAATGGCAGAACAAAGAGTCTGCAGACTACAGCTCTGAGAAGAGCGAAGGCAATGGTGGTCGTGATGGCTATCGTCCTTACAATCGTGACAACAGTTATGGTGCACAGCGTGGTGGATACAGTCGTGGTGACCGTCCACAGCGTCCACGATTCAATCGTGCAGAGCGTGCATACAGCAGTAATGGTATGAACAGTGAACGTGGATTCCGTCCACAGGGCTTTGGCTCAAATGGTGACGACCGTCGTCAGTCAGGTGGCTATGGCCAGCGTCCATCATACAATGGTGGTGGCCGTCGTGGTTTCGGATATGAAAATACAGATCGTCCAAGCTTCAGCAACCAGCACTCAACATACGTACATGGATATCGTGGCGGCCAGAGTGATGGTGACAATGAGGGCTTCTCTCGTGGCGGTTACAATCGTGGTGGCGGTCGTGGCGGCTACAACAATGGTGGCGGTCGTGGCGGCTACAACAACGGTGGCGGTCGTGGCGGCTATAACAATGGTGGCGGTCGTGGCGGTTATAACAATGGTGGCGGTCGTGGCGGTGGATTCAACAACCGTGGTGGATATGGACAGCGTCAGCGTACAGCAGACTATGATCCAAACGCTAAGTACTCTATGAAGAAGCGCATTGAGTACAAGGAGTATCTTGAGGATCCAAACGCACCAATACGTCTCAACAAATTCCTTGCTAATGCTGGTGTATGCTCACGCCGTGAGGCAGACCAGTTTATAGAGGCAGGAGTTGTACGTGTCAACGGCGAGGTGGTATCAACTCTCGGTACAAAGGTTCAGCGTACAGACGAGGTACACTTCCATGATCAGCTCGTAAGCATAGAGAAGAAGGTGTACGTACTCCTTAACAAGCCAAAGGACTATGTGACTACATCAGACGACCCACAGGCACGCAAGACTGTCATGGATCTCGTCAAGAACTGTTGCCGTGAGCGTATCTATCCTGTAGGTCGACTTGACCGTAACACTACAGGTGTACTCCTCTTTACCAACGATGGTGACCTTGCTAGCAAGCTCACTCATCCTAAGTTCCTCAAGAAGAAGATATACCATGTATACCTCGACAAGAACTGTACTGCTGCCGACCTCAAGCAGATAGCAGAAGGTATCACTCTTGAGGATGGAGAGATACATGCAGATGCTATAAGCTATGCGTCAGATACAGACCGCAAGCAGGTAGGTATTGAGATACATTCTGGTAAGAACCGTATCGTACGCCGTATATTCGAGAGCCTCGGTTACCGTGTGCACAAGCTTGACCGTGTCATGTTTGCCGGACTTACCAAGAAGGGACTCAAGCGTGGCGACTGGCGCTTCCTCACAGAGCAGGAGGTAGCTATGCTCCACATGGGTTCGTTTGAGTAAATGATATATGTGACAAAGGACAGTATGCCAATGAGTGCAGGCTGTTCTTTTGTCATTCTATATATTAAGACGGTGAAGTCACTCATGAGAGTAAGATGATTGTCTCTGCTTCACCATACTCGGTATTGATTGTGTGAACTACAACACAAAATAATAACCATACATTAATGAGGATAGCAATATATGGCTGTCCATTACTTTTATTTATGAAACGTACAAAGATTGTTGATCTACTTCAGCGCACAGACTATGGTGCAGAGGTAAATGTCAAGGGGTGGGTTCGTACTAAGCGTGGCAGTAAGGCTGTCAACTTTATTGCGCTTAATGACGGCTCAACTATTAAGAACGTACAGATTGTGGCAGACGTAGAGAAGTTTGACCCAGAAATGTTCAAGCTAATCACTACCGGCGCATGTCTCAGTGTGAAAGGTGTGATGGTACAGAGCATCGGCTCAGGACAGAGCGTCGAGATACAGGCCACAGATATCGTGGTATATGGCACTTGTCCTGCAGACTACCCAATGCAGAAGAAGGGACAGAGCTTCGAGTATATGCGCCAGCATGCTCACATGCGTCTGCGTACCAATACATTTGGTGCGGTAATGCGTATTCGTCACAATATGGCGATTGCTATACACCAGTTCTTCCATGAGCGTGGATTCTTCTATTTCCATACACCACTCATCACAGCTTCAGACTGTGAAGGTGCTGGTCAGATGTTTCAGGTAACTACAAAGAACCTCTATGACCTCAAGAAGGATGAGAAGGGCTCGATAATATACGATGATGACTTCTTTGGCAAGCAGACCAGCCTTACAGTGTCTGGTCAGCTCGAGGGCGAGCTCGGAGCTACTGCACTCGGTCAGATATATACATTCGGTCCTACATTCCGTGCCGAGAACAGCAACACGCCTCGTCACCTTGCTGAGTTCTGGATGATAGAGCCAGAGGTATGCTTCATCGACATGGACGATCTCATGGATCTTGAGGAAGACTTCATCAAGTACTGTGTACAGTGGGCTCTCGACAACTGCAAGGATGACCTCGAGTTCCTCAACAAGATGATAGACAAGGGGCTCCTCGAACGTCTCCAGTCTGTAGTCAATACAGAGTTTGTCCGCCTGCCATATACTAAGGGTATAGAGATACTTCAGCAGGCTATCAAGGATGGTAAGAAGTTTGAGTTCCCTTGCAACTGGGGCGATGACCTTGCTTCAGAGCATGAGCGTTACCTTGTAGAGGAGTACTTCAAGAAGCCTGTCATCATGACCAACTATCCTAAGGCTATCAAGGCATTCTACATGAAGATAGATGCAGAGAAGCCTGTATTTGACGGCAAGGAGATGGAGGAGACAGTACAGGGTACAGACGTACTCTTCCCACAGATTGGTGAAATCATCGGTGGTAGTGTACGTGAAGAGAACTATGACAAGCTTGTGGGCGAGATTGAGTCACGCAACATCCCTATGAAGGACATGTGGTGGTATCTCGATACACGTAAGTTCGGTAGTTGTCCTCACGGTGGTTTCGGACTTGGATTCGAGCGCCTTATACTCTTCGTTACTGGTATGCAGAATATCCGTGACGTTATACCATTCCCACGTACTCCAAAGACTGCAGAGTTCTAAGTTATATACGCATTAGACATTCTTATATATATGATACGAGTTTCGCGAGCCAAAGCGAGACTCGTATTTTATATATTCAAGTTGATAATATCCTTTTTTGCACAGCGAATATTATACTTTATTCTTTGACCACAAATCTCTCTATTCTCTCGAATGTTGCAGTATTGGTTTCGCCGAGTTTTCTTTTGTGTTATTGGTGGACGGGGAGGATTTGTTTTCATCAACAGCATTACTCCTATTAGCAATCTTGACCTTGTAAAAGGTAATGATATACTTTTTGGCACACCTCACAGTCCAAGCGTCCGGATGGCACTCTCCCCCTAAAGTAGGGGGAGTACCCGCAGGGGGAGGGGGTATTACATACTTTGTGTGCATATAGCTAAGTTGTCTTTAAGTTACTAATACCCCTCCGGCTTTCAGCCACCTCCCCTACTTTAGGGGAGGAGTATGCTGATGGCAATGACAATGGATTATGTGCCTAATTGTATATTGTCACCAAAAATGATGGCACTTATTGCAGGATATGAAGAGACTGATATACTTTTGTAGAAACATCGTCCTTTGCTGTGCTTCGTGCCGATAGAAGAATTGAAGGAGCCGATTGTTATATATGCGCACTTCAATAAGTTGCAAAATAAGAAGAACAGTGCAAAGAAGTTCGTTGAGATACTTCGCTGCTCAGTACATGTCCGCCTGATGATGTGATGTGTCACACATTATTTGTCGTATGACAATGTACGGCATACTCATTCCTCCAGTACCTTTTCGGTTGTTCCGTCCGAATAGAGAATGATGTTGATGCCCTTGGCATGACCATTTATCATCATGCCGTTGGCATCAAATCGTGCAACTTCAGTCGCATTAGGATCCCGTTCCTTGACAGGGGCTATGATGGTAGTGGCGGTATAGTTGTTGGCCTGAGTTGCTATCTCAAACTCCTCAATGCAGCTGTCCTCGAAAGCTTTCTCGCCTATATATCCCACAGACACGGGTATGATGACTTTCTTCAGGTATTTGCATCCCTTGAATGCGCCGTTGGCTATATAGTATGTGCCGTCTGGTATGGCGTATGTGTCGCCCTCCTTGTTGCACGGATACTTGATCAGTACCGACTGGTCAAATATCATGTGCTCATAGGTGATGGTGTTGGTCTTCTGGTCATAGTCATTGTAATAATGCTTGATGCTAAAGAGTACACCATCTATCGTAATTGGCTTGCTGGTGTAGATGTAAGTGTCGCGGTTTTCTTCGTTCTTGTTTGGCTGTGCCATTGCGCATAGTGTGCATAAGATGCTGATGATGAATAGTGTGATTTGGCGTTTCATAATGATAAAAGGTGGGTAAATGTGTTGGTTACA
>JAZLKQ010000309.1:0-2790 GCA_045597745.1 Bacteroidaceae bacterium
GTGAGGTTTCTGCCTTCCGGTACTGACGGTAACATGTATGCGGCAGCCGACGGAGTGGGTATCGTAGTGTTGAGAGGTGCAAGATTTGACAAGAAGATAAAGTCGTTTGTGGTCAAGGCAAAGGGCAAGGGGCAGATAGACGTGCGCCTTGACACGCCTGACGGACCGCTTGTCAGCACTATGCAAGTAGCATCGACAGACTTCGGCTACCATTCGTCAAGGCTTTTGTCCAGACCACAGGGCGACCATGATGTATGCATCATATTTAGAGGCGAAGACTTGCTTATTGACGAATGGAGGATGAAGTAGGGGAGTATCCTATGGTCATGGAAATGTAAGGTGTATGTAGAGCCGGAAAATCATCATGCGCTTGATGCGTATTAGACATACGTATGATGCGAGCTCGTCATACGTTCGATACACGCTCGTCATACGTATGATACGCGTGCATCATACGTATGATGTAATCTTGTCAAACGCTTGATATATTTTGACCATTCGGGGGACGGTTCTCAATCCACCCACATCAGGTCAGACATGATGTCGTTGGATATGAATACACCTTCGGCAGATAGCGTAAGCATACCAGTGACATCGTCAAGCTGTAGCAACTGACGTGCTATGAGTGGGCGTGCGCTGGTCATGCAGTAGTTGTAGTATGAGTCGCCGAGGGTGGAGCTTAGTTGGCGTGTGTCGATGCCGTGTCGGGTGCGAAGTCCCGTCATGACGAGTTCGTTGTATCGTTCTTCGGTCGTGAGGTGTTCGACTTCTGGAGCAAGCGTACCTTCATTTACACCTTTTATATATATAGCGAGAGACGAGGGATTCCACTGGCGTGAATGGGTATCGAACGAATGGGCGGCTGCACCTATGCCGAGATATGGAGTGCCGTCCCAGTACGACGAGTTGTGGCGTGAGTGATAGTCAGGTAGGCAGAAGTTGGAGATCTCGTAGTGTGTGTAACCAGCCTGTGCCAGTCGGCTGATGAGTGCCTTGTACATGGCGAGCGAAAGTTCTTCGTCTATCTCGTGTATGTCTCCACGTTGTAGCAGCGAGTAGAGAGGGGTGCCCTCTTCGTACATCAGCGAGTATGCGGATATATGCTGTACGCCAAGGCTGATGGCGGTATCTATGTCCGCTATCCACTCGTCGAGTGTCTCGTCAGGAAATCCGTACATGAGGTCGATGCTTATATTGCTGATGCCCTCTGACTGGCAGATGCGTACAGCCTCAATGGCTCTCTCTGCTGTATGCCGACGATGTATGAACTCCAGCCGTTGGTCGGAGAATGTCTGTACGCCAAGGCTTATGCGGTTGACGCCAAGCGACTGTACGTCTCGTATGTATTGTGGCGTGATGTCATCGGGATTGCATTCGAGTGTGATCTCTGCATTGGCGGAGATGGTGTAGTACCGTCTTATGGTGGCGAAGATAGTGCTCAGCCCAGTCGTGGTGAGCTGTGAAGGCGTACCTCCTCCAAAGTATATCGTACTTATGTCGCCCTGAAGGTATGTGGTCCTTGTGGAGAGCTCGGAGCATAATGCTGCCACGTACTTGTCTCTCATGTCGAGAGATGTGGTGGTGTAGAATCCGCAGTATATGCAGCGACTCTTGCAGAAGGGTATGTGTATGTATATTCCTGCCATGGGGGTGGGGTGGGGTTGTTAATTTTATGCAAAAATAGCGATAATGTCGGAAGGAGGAGATAAAAATGTTTTACAACATATAAAAAAAGCATTTACTTAACGAATAAATATGTAATTTTCGCCCGAATTTGAAAGTGGAGGCGTATTGACCTTCTCTAAATGATTACCTTAAAACTATATTTATATGAAAGTTTACAAGACGAACGAGATCAAGAACATCGCTTTGCTTGGCAACGATGGTTCTGGTAAGACAACGCTTACTGAGGCGTTGCTGTATGACGCAGGGGTGATAAGCCGACGTGGACGCATCACTGCAAAGAATA
This sequence comes from Bacteroidaceae bacterium, assembly GCA_045597745.1. Taxonomy (GTDB): domain Bacteria; phylum Bacteroidota; class Bacteroidia; order Bacteroidales; family Bacteroidaceae; genus Minthosoma. The sequence continues at coordinate 1,970 of JAZLKQ010000309.1, forward strand.
CTGTAAGTGACTACTTCCCTGTAGAGCAGGAGTATGGCTACTCAGTATTCTCAACTGTGTATCATGTAGAGTGGAATAACAAGAAGCTTAATATCATAGACTGTCCAGGTAGCGATGACTTCGTCGGCGCCGCAATGACAGCTCTCAATGTTACAGATACTGCTATTCTGCTGCTCAATGGTCAGTATGGTCCAGAGGTCGGCACACAGAATCACTTCAGATACACAGAAAAGCTTGGTAAGCCTGTCATCTTCCTTGTCAATCAGCTTGACAGTGACAAGTGTGACTACAATAATGTGCTTGAACGTCTCACCGAGATATATGGCAGCAAGGTGGTGCCAGTACAGTATCCTCTAAATGAGGGTCCTGGCTTCAACGCCCTTATTGACGTGCTTCTCATGAAGAAGTATTCATGGAAGGAAGAAGGTGCAGAACCTACTATCGAGGACATCCCTGCAGAGGAGATGGACAAGGCTATGGAGATGCATAAGGCTCTCGTTGAGGCTGCAGCGGAGAATGATGAAGGACTCATGGAGAAGTTCTTCGAGACTGAGTCTCTCACAGAGGACGAGATGCGCGAAGGTATCCGCAAGGGTCTTGCAGCAAGAAGCATGTATCCTGTATTCTGTGTCTGTGCATACAAGAATATGGGTGTACGCAGACTTATGGAGTTCCTCGGCAATGTCGTACCATTCGTAGATGAGATGCCACAGGTACACAATACTCGTGGTGAAGTAGTCAATCCTGATCCTGACGCTCCTACTTCGCTCTACTTCTTCAAGACTGCCAATGAGCCACATATCGGCGGTGTGCAGTACTTC
>JAZLKQ010000310.1:0-7600 GCA_045597745.1 Bacteroidaceae bacterium
AAGACCACAAGCTGCATAGATGTCCTGACCGCGTGAAGCACGGATGGTACAGGTAACGCCGTGGTTGTTCATATAGTCACGGAAGGCCTCCATTCTGGCCATTTCTACTTCATTAAGTTCCACTCCAGGTATCTTGTGCCAACGTATGAGGTTGATGCGACAATCGAGTCCCTTAAGCAGACGAACAAGCTCTTTAGCATGAAGAGATGAGTCATTTAATCCGCCAAACATAGTGTATTCGAATGACAGTCTACGCTGATGGCTAAAATCATAATCACGTAAAGTCTGGACAATGTCAGCAATAGCAAACTGCTTCTCTGCAGGCATGATACTTAACCTTTGCTCATGTATTGGCGAATGTAGGCTGATGGCAATATGACACTCACTCTCATCGAGGAAACGTTTCAGGTTCTTTTTTAGCCCTACTGTTGATACTGTAATACGTTTTGGGCTCCAGCCCCATCCATAGTCTGCTGTGAGTATCTCGAGTGAACGCATTACATTGTCAAGATTGTCAAACGGCTCCCCTTGACCCATATATACTATATTGGTGAGCTTCTCGCTGTCATCTACCGACAACACCTGATTGAGTATGTCAGCCGTGGTAAGGTCACCATGCCATCCCTGCTTGCCTGTCTGACAAAACATACAATTCATCTTACATCCGACCTGACAGCTCACGCATAGCGTGGCCCTCTCGTGGTCTGGTATGTATACAGTCTCTACATACTGTCCATCCATGGTGCGAAACAGATACTTGACAGTACCGTCCACCGAGCGTAATGCCTCCACGGGCTTGCTACGCCCCACCTCATACCTTTCGGCAAGACGCTGTCTGTGCGACTTTGATATGTTGGTCATGTCGTCTATAGTGCTTACACGCTTCACATATATCCATTGGGCTATCTGCTTGGCAGTAAACTTAGGCATGCCGAGCTCAAGCACCACGTCAGTCAACTGCTGGAGCGTCTTTCCTATGAGCGGTAATAAGGTGTTGTCCATATTAATAATGCATAATTAATAATACATAGAGCCCCCTAACCGCCAAAGGGGGAATGGAGGCTGTAGTACACAGTATATTACTGCGCTTATCCGAATGTCCCCTAAAGGGGGCGGGGGCTATGATTACCATGCAAAGAGTGGGTAGTCCTTCATTGTCTCATTGACTTCTCCACGTACCTTTGCTATTACGTTCTCATCCTCAGGAGCGTTGAGCACTTCCTCTATCCATGCCGCAATCTGTACCATGAGGTCTTCCTTAGCGCCACGAGTAGTGATGGCAGGAGTACCGAGACGGAAACCTGATGTCTGGAAAGCGCTGCGGCTGTCAAATGGCACCATATTCTTATTAATAGTGATGTCTGCAGCAACAAGAGCATTCTCTGCCACCTTACCTGTGAGGTCTGGATACTTGCTACGGAGGTCAACAAGCATAGAGTGATTGTCAGTACCACCTGATACGATAGAGAATCCACGCTTAACAAGTTCATCAGCAAGTACAGCTGCATTCTTCTTAACCTGTGCTGCATACTCCTTAAACTCTGGCTTGAGAGCCTCACCAAATGCTACAGCCTTTGCAGCGATAACATGCTCAAGCGGACCACCCTGCTGTCCAGGGAATACGGCAGAATTGATAAGCTGAGACATCTTCTTGACTACTCCCTTAGGTGTAGTATAACCCCATGGATTGTCAAAGTCCTTGCCGAGAAGGATAAGACCACCACGAGGACCACGCAGAGTCTTGTGAGTAGTAGTAGTCACGATATGAGCGTACTTTACAGGATTTTCGAGCAGACCTGCAGCGATAAGACCTGCTGGGTGTGCCATATCAATCATGAGAAGAGCTCCTACCTCGTCAGCAATCTGACGCATACGTGCATAGTCCCACTCACGGCTATAAGCGCTACCTCCACCGATAATGAGTTTTGGCTTGTGCTCCTTGGCAAGGGCTTCCATCTCGTCGTAATCCACACGGCCAGTCTCCTTGTTGAGGTTGTAGCCTACAGGCTTGTAAAGGATACCTGATGTATTGACAAGCGAACCATGTGAGAGATGACCACCGTGATCGAGATTAAGGCCCATAAATACGTCACCAGCCTTGAGCACAGCAAGCAGTACTGCTGCGTTAGCCTGAGCACCAGAGTGAGGCTGTACGTTGGCATACTCAGCGCCGAAGAGCTGACATGCGCGGTCGATGGCAAGCTGCTCTATCTCGTCTACTACCTGGCATCCACCATAGTAGCGATGACCAGGATAACCTTCTGCATACTTGTTAGTACAATAGCTACCCATAGCCTCCATCACCTGTTCGCTAACAAAATTCTCACTTGCGATGAGCTCAATACCCTTGAGCTGACGCTGATGTTCCTTCTCAATCAAAGAGAAGATTGCGTTGTCTCTTTCCATGTTTGTTATGTTGTTTGTATTATCGAATTATTCTTTATCTATACGCCATGCATAGTGCTGACGTCTCAATCGGTTGCAAATTTACGGAAAATTAGCGAGACAGCAAACTCATACTGTTGATGAAACATGAAAAATATGTTATTTTTCTTTTTGGCAAATCGACAATGACTGTTTTTTGAGTATTTCAGCGATATCGAGTGACACTTCAAACGGCTTAGAACGGCATCAACACGAACATTCTGAAGAAGTAAAAACATCATTCACGAATTGTAATCTCGACTTTGCAAAATCTACATCTTGAAGATTGATTCTGATCATACGTATCTTTAATGCGAATCATACGTATGACGAACTCTTAACATACGTATGACGAGCGTGTATCGACCGTATGTTTAATTCTTATAATTACCATACAAAATAATAACATCAAACTCTTGACAAAGATATCGATAATAGCTAACTTTGCAAATTGTATCATCAACATTGCCCTTTTACAACTTTATAATCGGCAAAAATCAAGAAGCCTCATCTCCATTGCCAACAATCACTACAGACAAAAACATGAGCAGTCATAATTTCAAGTTCAAGCAATTCACTGTATGGCACGACCAATGTGCAATGAAAGTAGGCACAGATGGTGTTCTACTCGGCAGTTGGTGCTGCGTTGAGAATGCAGCACACGTGCTTGACATAGGCACTGGAAGCGGGCTGATCTCTCTCATGATTGCACAGCGTAACACAACTTCAATCATCACAGCAATAGATATAGATGAGTGTGCAGTCAATCAAGCAAATAACAACTTTGAAAACTCGCCTTTCAAAGGCCGAATTACCGCACTACACATAAGCCTTAACGACTTTGTTGAACGCCAAGCATCAAGTGGTCAAGAACATCTTTTTGACCTTATCGTTTCTAACCCTCCATATTATACCGCAAATGTGCTTTCGCCAGACTCACAAAGACATGTCGCACGCCATTCATCTTCACTTCCCTTCGACCAATTAGTCTATGGAGCTGCAAGGCTCTTGAGTTCTGAGGGAGTATTGGCGATTATTATTCCATACGAAGTTGCATCCAACATAATAGGCTTAGCCGCAGAACATGGATTAAGTCTCGTAAGGCGATGCGACATTCGCAATAGCGAACGCAAAAGCTGGAAGCGTTCAATGCTCGAATTTGCAAAAACAAATAGAAGCAACAACTCTGCAACCATGACCGAGCAACTAACCATCAACAGAAACGAAGGTGGATGGAGTGATAGTTATAGGATGTTAACCTCGGAATTTTATCTTGACAAATAGTCCGCATTAGCAAGATTTTTCGTAAATTTGCATGCTTTTTGCGTACACACGTACGCACAAGGCAAGTTAACATATTCAGAACCAAAAGAATAAGAACAAAGAATATTATCATGCTGGCGAATGTGCCACATTCACTTTCTATTAAAAAGAACATTAAAGGATAATTTTGAAATACATGAAACTGGAAGAAATCATAGAGGACACACCACACGAAGGCACAATATCACTTATCGCCGACTTTGACAGCAACGAGATGGAACTACTCGACCAAGACATCAAGGACGAGGAGATTCCTATCCTGCCACTTCGTAACATGGTACTGTTTCCAGGCACTATGCTACCCGTCAATATAGGGAGGAAGTCATCGCTCAAATTGCTGACAGAAGCCAGCAAGAAGAAGAGTGTGATAGGAGTTTTCACCCAGATGGACGATAAAGTGGAAGACCCTGATATGAGTCACCTATATAGGACTGGAGTATACGCTAGGGTAATGCGTATACTTGAACTACCAGACGGAGCACGCACGGCATTGCTACAAGGATTTGGACGTATCAGACTCGACGAAGCTCACGAAGACAGATATTACCTGATGGGCAATGTGCACAAGGACAAGGAGGACACGCCATCAAGCAAGAACCCAGAATACAACGCCGTGGTCGAAGCATGCAAAGAGGTGGCTGAGAAGTATCTCAGGTCAAGTGATGCTGGCAGACTGGACAACTCGTTCGCACTCAAGAATATCACCAACAAGGCTATACTTATCAACTTCATCTGCTCCAATGTTCCTATCTCCAACCAGGAGCGCATCATGCTGCTCGAGACGAACAACATGGTAGACCGAGCGTACAAACTGCTTTCGATACTCAACAGGGAGTTTCAGTTTGCCATGCTCAAAGCCAACATACAGATGAAGACTCGTGAGGATCTCGACCGCCAGCAGAAGGAGTACTTCCTCCAGCAGGAGATGAAGACCATACAGGAGGAGCTTGGCGATGGTTCACGATCTGACGTTGACGAATTTAGTGCAAGAGCAGAGGGCAAGAAGTGGAGCGAAGAGGTTAAGTCGGCATTTAATAAGGAGCTTAACAAGCTTTCTCATCTCAATCCGCAGAGCCCAGACTATCAGGTACAATACAACTATCTTGACACCATACTAAATCTGCCTTGGGGCGAATACACTAAGGACAGTCTCAATCTCAACAACGCCGAAAAGATACTCAACAAGGATCACTACGGCATGGAGAAAGTCAAGGAGCGCATACTCGAGCATCTCGCCATACTCAAGCTGAGAGGGGACTTCAAGAGCCCTATCATCTGTCTGTATGGCCCTCCTGGAGTCGGTAAGACTTCGCTCGGCAAGAGCATTGCCAAGTCCATGAAGCGCAACTATATCAGGGTGAGTCTCGGCGGTCTACACGACGAGTCAGAGATACGTGGACACCGCAAGACATACGTGGGAGCAATGCCCGGACGCATTATCAAGAGCCTCATCAAGGCAAAGAGTAGCAACCCAGTATTCATACTCGACGAGATAGACAAGGTAAGTTCACAAGACTTTCATGGTGACCCGTCATCAGCTCTGCTTGAGGTGCTTGACCCTGAGCAAAACAATGCATTCCACGACAACTATCTCGACATAGACTACGACCTGTCGCAAGTCATGTTTATTGCAACAGCCAACAACATAGCCAACATACCTGCCCCACTACTCGACCGTATGGAACTCATCGAGGTCAGTGGATACCTCACCGAGGAGAAGGTTGAGATAGCCAAGCGCCACTTGCTACCTAAGCAGATGGAGACTACCGGAATGCTCAGTAACGCCAATATCAAATTGTCGAAAAAGGCTATCGAGAAGATTATAGAAAGTTATACGAGAGAGTCTGGTGTGCGTGAACTTGACAAGAAAATCAACAAGCTCATACGCAAGATAGCGCTTGACTATACTCGTACAGGAAGTTTCCCCGACCATGAACTCAAACCTGAAGACGTGCTCACATTGCTCGGTGTTGAACAATACAGCAGAGACATCTACCAAGGCAACGACTACGCAGGCGTGGTCACTGGACTGGCATGGACTGCAGTAGGCGGCGAGATATTGTTTGTAGAGACAAGTCTCAGCAAGGGCAAGGCAGGCAAACTCACTCTGACCGGGAACCTCGGCGACGTGATGAAGGAGTCAGCTGTACTTGCTCTGGAATATCTCAAGGCACACGCTGACAGGCTGGGCATCGACTCACGTATATTTGACAACTGGAACATACACATACACGTGCCAGAAGGCGCTGTCCCTAAAGACGGACCTTCTGCAGGCATTACCATAGCCACATCGATCGCATCTGCACTCACTCAGCGTAAGGTACGCAAGAATGTAGCTATGACTGGCGAGATAACTCTCAGAGGCAAAGTTCTACCGGTAGGCGGAATCAAAGAGAAGATACTCGCTGCAAAACGTGCTGGCATCACTGACATTATGCTCTGCAAAGACAACGAGAAGAACATTCTCGAGATACCAGAGAAATATGTAAAGGGAGTCACATTCCACTATGTGGACACTGTGGAGGATGTGCTCAACTTCGCATTGCTCAATGAGAGAGTGAAGAATCCCATTGACTTCAGCATAGCCAACGAGTCTGGTTCCTGTGTCAAACAGTAATTCTTCGTGTCTATGTAGGAGAAACTCCAGCATTACACACAAAGAACCATCGTTCATGCGGGTTCGCCACATGTTAATACATACTCATACACAATCAAAAACAACGAAATGCTCACATTTCAACTACAACATACAGACCCCAAGACATCTGCTCGAGCTGGTATCATAACGACCGACCATGGACAGATACAGACTCCTATTTTCATGCCTGTAGGCACTCTGGCAAGTGTCAAGGGAGTACATTTGCATGAGATTAAGGATGATATAAAGGCTCAGATTATCCTTGGCAATACATATCATCTGTATCTGCGACCAGGAATCGAAGTCATCGAGGCTGCGGGTGGTCTTCACAAATTCAACGGATTTGACCGCCCAATGCTGACCGACAGTGGAGGTTTTCAGGTATTCTCTCTTGCAGGCATACGTAAGCTCAAGCAGGAAGGTGCTGAGTTTAGAAGCCATATCGATGGATCAAAACATTTCTTTAGTCCAGAGAGAGTCATCGATATAGAGCGTTCAATTGGTGCCGACATCATGATGGCATTTGATGAATGTCCTCCTGGCACAAGCGACTTCGAATATGCACGCAAATCGCTCGACCTTACAGAGAACTGGCTTGATCGATGCCTGAAGAGATTTCATGAGACTGAACCTAAGTACGGATACCATCAGGCACTCTTCCCTATAGTTCAGGGATGCACCTATCCTGAGCTAAGACGACGAGCTGCCGAGTATGTGGCAAGCAAGGGAGCAGAAGGCAACGCAATCGGTGGTCTTGCTGTTGGTGAACCAACAGACATCATGTACGAAATGATAGAGGTAGTCAACGCCATACTCCCTACGGACAAGCCAAGATACCTCATGGGAGTCGGTACTCCTATCAATCTGCTGGAGGGTATAGAGAGAGGCATTGACATGTTTGACTGCGTGATGCCTACACGCAACGGTCGTAACGCCATGCTATTTACAAAACATGGCACGATGAACATGCGCAATAAGAAATGGGAGATGGACTTCACTCCTATAGATGAAGAAGGCACATCGTATGTTGACCATGTCTATACCAAGGCATATCTGCACCACCTCTTCAAGGCGCAAGAACTGCTTGCCATGCAGATAGCTTCCATACACAACCTCGCATTCTATCTCTGGCTCGTAGGAGAGGCACGTCAGCATATTATCGCAGGCGACTTTACTGAGTGGAAGAGCAAGATGGTAAGCGAACTCGGCAGAAGG
>JAZLKQ010000311.1:0-4543 GCA_045597745.1 Bacteroidaceae bacterium
TCAATACGAGAATTATTATAGTCATCGGTGTAACTATACTCGTCCTGATACATCAGAACCCATGGAGTAGTCGTACCAGAGTCACTACCTCGGTACACCGTCTTGTCGTTGAAGCTGCTTCCCCATCCACACTTACCGCAGAGATCAGTTTCACCTACATTGTCACGAGATATGATGACCATCTTACCACGACATTCATCGAGCGACATATTACCGTCAATGACCTTGATGTAGTCCTTTACGTTGTTGAGACATGTAGTTACAGCATTGCGCCAAGAGTCCAGATTTCTGTCGTCCTCTTCATGTATCAAGAGGAATACAGATTCCGACGGATTGTGCTGAAGGAACGATACGACATCAGCAAGCGCATCCTTGAAGTATACCTTCGTATTAGCAGAACCATGATAGATATACATGTTGTCTGCAGTAGTACTATTGGATGCGTATGGTCTCAGGTCAAGTGAACGTACACCGATTGCCAATTGTTCAGCGATAGTAAGAGACTGAGTCTCAGTAGTATTTTTAGAACAACCCTTTGTCGCCGAATCGTGAGATCCAGGCAATGTAAGTGCCGTAAATGCCACATTGCCCGGCATAGTTGCCATCCATGTCTGTGTGGCAACGGTCGAAGTAAATGTGAGTTCGTTGACCTTGCCTGTTGAAATGATATCAAACTTCTGGCTATAATACTTACCATCTTTGCATCTTACCGTTACAGTCACGCCATCACTCAGATGTATTGGCAGGAGGTATGCGGTGGTAGAAGCGGAAGTTGGATTTGCAACACTTATTACGCAGCCTCGATTCGAAAGAGCGTATTCGCCAGCTTTGCCATTCTTCTCCATCACATAAAGGTCTTCTCCCCTTTTGCCAATCTCCAGGCCACCGGCAATCTTCTCCTTGCCGTTGGCAAATACACTGATGCTTGCGATGTCGTCAAGCGTTGTAGTGATATTGAGAGTAGTGAAGAATTGGCTTAAGTCTATCTTGTCTATACAGTTTGCTCCAGTCAACGTGTTAGTTGCAGATACCACCAACGCATTGACACCTTCGGCATTTTCAGCGGCAGACTGCTCTGGATAAGCTATGATAGATGCTTCGTACGAATCGTTAGTCCTGTCTATGATCTGGCTCTCCTTACCGTCAAGTATGATGCTGACAAGTGATGTTACGTCAGTAATATCAGTACCGTAGTCCATGTTGACATCATAGTTGATCTCGTAACCCTTATTGTGCAGTATCACATCTACCAGTTCGGTCACGTCAGCGACATCTACACCATTGTCCTTGTTGATATCGCCATTCTTATATATATAAGATGTAGTGTCAACACTCACGCACTTGATGCTCTTGATGGCAAGTACAAGCCAGTTAGGTCCACTTACATCTTCGTGTAGACATATCTTGAGAGTACCGTCAGTCACAGAGACATTGTCGAGTTCGACACGGTCAAACTTTGTGAAGTTCTCACGATTGTATGCAGGCACACCTATGCTCTTGTTGTTGGCATGAAGCGATACGTACCTTGTTGATAGATCGTCAATCACATAGGACATATTGTCTCTGCCCGATGTACTTGATGCACCAACCAGTGCAACGACATTGTACGATCCGTTTGGCAGACCTGTAATGGTCTTGACGAGATAATCATCCAGTGGTAGACTTACGCCCCATCTGAACACCTCGTGACCAGCGACACCTTCTGCACTGTATGTTACAGCGCCGCCCCAGTTGGAGTCAACCATAGACGTCATGTCACTGACATTGTCTGTGCTACCAAATCTCTCTATGCGTACATAGTCTATATATATCTTTGGAGTGACAGCCGAACCTACATTGGCACAGTCATATCCAAGATGAATCTTACCACTTGTCTCTTCGTTGAGAGTGAAATAAACCGTACCTCTGGACCATTCACCAGTATAAAATTCTGCATCAGAATAATACTTTGTACCATTGTCTGCTATAAATCCACATGTATTGGTATAATTGGCAATGATATTGCTTCCAGCATTGTATACCATATAACTCACACGATAAGTGCCCGCGGGCAAAGTGACAGCCTGAGAATAACCTACCGAGTTGCCCCAGCATCCTGCCAGTCCAAGTGCACCTCCCAATTGCTTATGGCTTGCGTTGAACAAAGGGACGCTATACCCTGCTCCGCTCAGGCTATTTCCACTGGCTATCCCTACTGTACCTGCCGCCTTAGCTTCACCTTCGCCGTCTGCAGTCCAGTCGCTTACATTCTGATAACTGTACACTGCTCCTGCGGCATCCTTCTCGTAAGTGAATATGTGTGAATTGACAAAGTCAGATGTATTGTCAAATTCCGCATTCTTGACATATTGTGCAGTCACATTTGTCTGTGCCATCGCTGCCACACAGCAAGTCAGCACAAAGCATACTAACATTAGTTTCTTTATCATGATAAATATTGATTGTTGCGTTGTATTGTATGTTTAAGGCACAAAAATAGTTGAAATTGTCATAATAAACAAGTAACATCTCATGTATTTTCAGGTACAACAGACAAACATCGTCATTTAGTAATGATTATACAAAATACTGATGTCGGTATACATACTTTTACTTGACTTTAAGCATAAAAGGAATACAATCTGAGTTAAAACATTGTATGACAAGTAACTATTAAACATATAAGTTGACACAGAAACCATAGAAAAAGGTGCCCCTAATAGTCCTGATGCACCAAAGCCAGGTGATGATGGATTCATCTGGGCAGAATAGTCATCATCGACCAATAGAATAGTACATTAAGAGGAATGGCTGTCAGTGGTGAAATGCTACTGACAGCCTGTTTTTGGTTAATGCTATATGTACTTTAAATATCGCATACAGATTGATTGATATAAATCATACGGTCGATAACGCTTAGACATACGTTCGACGAAGCCTCGACATACGGTCGTCATATTTGCACCTTACCGAGTATATATATATTTAGGTAAAGAGGACAATACGATAATAGGCATTGTCTGTACCTGTCGATGTACAGACAATGCCTATATACTATATTGGATAACCGCAACTTGGGCAATACCTATTCTGCTTCAGCACTGTGTATGGTATTGTACCAAAATATCTATGACAATGGTGGCATACATATTCCTTCTGCAGCTTATTGGTAAGTTCACCCATACGTATGGTCTTTTTGTTAGTCAACTTCTGTGTTGCTGCCATCGCAATAACATTTATCAGTATGACTACTATTATAGTGATGACTATTGATATCACTCGGCTATCTTCTCCATTGCCAGTATTGAACAAGACACCCAATCCAATAGTCAATACAGGGGTTAACATTCTTATGGAATTGACCATCATCGTATATCGCTCCCACTTCATCTTCTCATCGTTGTAACTGTCCCACACTTTAGCCAAGTCAAGCTGTGTAACATCAAACATGAGGTCATTTACGGTAGTCTTGTATTTACCGATAAATATAGGAGTATCGCCCTTGATGGTCTTGCGCACCACCTTCATGCCGAATACTATCACACCCTGAGGGGAATCGAGGTCTGTAATCTGATAACGTGATGCGTCGATGCGCTTGAGCTTGGCATGTTGAGGCGCAACAGTAGGGTCTGTAATCTTGTTTGGCTGCTGACCAAGCTGACCAATGACTATCTCTTCACCTATTTCCATATAGCTTTTGTCATGTAGAGGTTCTTAATCTGTTTGAGTGCTTCCTTTGACATAGGTAGAGCAAAACTACCTGGATGGTCAAAGTCGCTAAGTACAAGCTGTAGCTTTGTCATATCCACCTGTACTATCATGTCTGTGTTGACTATAAAGCGCTTTCCGATACGGATAAATACCGCCTGATTGTTTTCTGGAGCAGCAGATATGAGCTTCTCAACCTCTGAGAGACCTACTGGCAAAAGCACCTTCTGCTTATTAGGAAACACGCCATAGCTATAGTTGCCGTATGCTTCATAGAACACCGCCTTGGCAAGTGGCACACGTAGAAGTTCGTTCCGTCGATTAAATATTACTTGCTTCATAACTCTATGTTTGCTTCGATTTATGGTAACGATTGCAAATATAGACATTTTTGACATAATAAAGAGTAATTAACACTTTATTTTTTATAACTTTGCCCACATATTTTATATTATAAGGTATACATAGCATTAATCGGCATGAAGATAATATACAACAAGTACATACCAGCCAAGCAGTTTCTTGCCATCAACCTCTGTGGCATCATATTCATGCGTCATGGAGACAAACTCGACAAGACGGCCATGAATCACGAATACATACACACCCAGCAGCAGAGAGAGATGCTCATCATATTCTTCTACCTATGGTACGTCATCGAATACCTTATGAGACTCATACGCATGAGAGACTCCATAAAGGCATATCGCAACATATCGTTCGAACGCGAAGCATACGCCAACGAGCACAACTTCAACTACAAGATACAGAGACGTCACTTTGCGTGGTTCAAATACATGAATAAGCAGTCATGAAGAGAATACTTACACTCATCGCCACCCTCATCATCACACTC
>JAZLKQ010000312.1:0-4033 GCA_045597745.1 Bacteroidaceae bacterium
CAAAGGCTCTCTCCCTATTGGGAGAGGGTGGAAAATCCATTGTGTGTTGTAGTCGTAGGGAAAGATGGAATGAGTCGGATATTATCCATGCATATTATGCAGGAAGCCTCACATCCTACTATCTATAGCAAGTTGTGAGGCTTTTGCCCTGACATTTTATGGTTTACGTAATTCTAAAGTTTTGACTGGCATCTCCCGACGCTGTCTCTATGAGTAAAGATTATTTCTTTGTTTCACGATGCAAAGGTACACCTATTGTGGGGTGTACACAATACCTAATAGTGAGTAAAGTATAGTGAATAGTGATGGATGGGTGGATTTTGACATACGTATGATGAGCGTTTGACATACGTATGTTGAGGCTTTGACATACGTATGTTGAAGCGTTGACAAGCGTATGACGAAAGTGTATCAAGCGTATGATGCAAATACTCCTTCCAATACATACATTGCAAACGATGCAGCATTTGTATTAGATTAAAGTAGAAAATGGGTGGTGAAGAGTGTGCAATCCGTCAGAAAGAAGCATACTTGCTGTTGCCTTTGCCGGTTACAGCTATGCACTCCATCTCGATGAGCCATGTAGGACGGCATACAGGTGCGAGTGTGATGACGTATGGTGTATCTGGAAACCGCTTGCTGAACATCTCTTGCACTACTTGGTAGTCGGCAGTGTCGCGCAGATATACGATGATCTGCATCACGTCGTCGTAAGTGGCTTCGCCCTCTGCCAGGAGTTGTTCAACATTTTCCCACATACGCAGAGTCTGCTTGCGTATGTCGCCTATATGCATCACTTCGCCTTTGTTGTTGATGCTTGCAGTGCCGGAGATAAATATCTGTCTGCGGTCGCCGTACTCCACTACAGTACCACGCTCAAATGTCACTCCATATTCGTATGTAGGGTTGAGATGGGTAGGAGCGTACAGGTAGTGCTGTTGCTGTGGCTGTATGCCTGTCACGGCGTAAGTGCCGAGCTGAAGTATGGCACGCTGACTACATGGTGTGCCGCCAATGCCTGTTGATGATATGTAGTGTGTATGCTGTGTGAGGCCGTTGTCTGTAAAGAACTCTCTCCTTGCTTTGACCATACCTGCATACTGGGTATCTACATCTCTTACGAAAAACCATGTACGGATGCAGTGGTCTGCTATGTTGGCGCCATAGTGGCTGAGTGTGTCCTTGTACGAGGCAAGCATCTGCTGTGTCTGCGTATAACTGTCTCCTGTCTTGTGGTGCAGTCCCATGAGCCATAGATGACGGTAGCCGTTGTGGCTTACTACAGTCACTTGCCCCTCCTTGCTAACGTCGGTCCCTCGCTGCAGATATACCCATGCGGCTATCTTGCTGCCATTGAGTGGTGGCTGCTGTATGTACGATATAGATGCCTGCATATCAGGTGCCTGTATGGAGTCAATGCCTTGTTCTCCGGTAATGACCGGTACCTGGTTGGCGGCATCGCTCAGGAAGTAACGCTTGAATATAGGTTGTGCACCACGAAGCTCGGGTAGTCTGAGAAGTGCAAGTTCTGCATCGGAGATGGCCTGTAGCTGCTGAGCGAATGGAGCAGTCGCACGCTCTACCTGTAGTATGGCGTGATATTCTACGACTCCACCCTCGGTCATGAATACCGAATACTGAGTAGTGGTGCCTGTACTTTCGTTGTATATCTTATGCTGCTCCATGTGTAGCTTGTATAATTGGACTACAAAGGTATGTCTTTTTTATGAATTAGTAGTAATGAATGATAATAAATTTGTGCATTATGCATGGTACATCGTGCATTATGCATAGCTATGCATACCTCCGAGGAAGAAGTTGACGCCAAAATAAGTGATGATGACGGATAGAAATGCGAGCAGCATATAGACGTGAAATGCACGGTCGTCAGCGAGCCACTTGATGCTGCCCTTGTGTACGGCTATGGCATAGATGAGCATGGTGATGAGCGCCCATACCTCTTTAGGGTCCCATCCCCAGTATCTGCCCCAGCTGACGTTGGCCCATATAGCTCCGATGAATATGCCTGCCGCGAGGCAGAAGAGGGCAGGGTAGAGCATGAGACGGCTGACGAGTGCAAGCTGATGTATGTGCTTCTCATGCTTGCTCTTGCCTATAGCAATGAGTATGAGTGACGTTGCGGCACTTAGCATGGTGAATGCCAGTAGTGAGTATGCCACCATGATGATGCATACGTGTATGCTGAGCAGTGGCGATGACAGTACAGGCATGAGTGGAGTGATAGGCGGATTGGACTCGCCCATCATGGCCACGAGCAATGACAGTCCTGCAAGGATGTAGCCAAATGGGGGGAGCAGTCGAAATCGCTTCCAGAACAATAGTGTGATGCTTAGACAGCACAGTGCCATAAACTGCATCGTCTCATATCCGTTGGATAGTGGCAGGTGTCCTGATACATAACTTCTCAGGCAGATGATGCACAGTAGATATGCCGTGATCAATGCCATTGCCGTGATCATAGGTATAGATACAGCCTTAGGGAGTGCCTTGCCCTTTATCCAGCAGTTGATGCATACGATAAATGTTAAGATGCCTATGGTGAGCAGTATCATGGCAAGCACTTTGGTATTGGCTACGGCATTGTATAGCATTTCTGCCTCAAACACAGAGTCCGAAGGCAATAGTGATGCGGCTTCGCTCTGTTGGTACTTGCGTATCTTGACTATCACTTCGTCAAGTCGGTCGTACTGATGGGTTGCGGCAAGTTCACCAATATAGTCAAGCGACTTCTTGACAAAGAGCCACTTCTCCTTGTCCATATCTATCGGCAGGTTGTCTCCCTGCGAATACCATGTCAGCACGTTGGACATGGCACCAGTACTGTCAGCCGTCGTCATGTACGGATATATCTTGAGCATCTGACCGCCATAGAGCATCAGCAGTATGTTCACCTTCTCATCAGCTTCCTCTATGCTTCTTGCTCCATCGATGTCGTTGCCCTCTCTTATCTCGGCAAGAGGAGCAAGAAGCAGATATTGGCTGTTGCGGAAGAAGTCGTTGTAGCACAAGTATTTGCCATCCTTGCCTGTGATATTGCCAACAGCATCTCCCTTGACCTTGATAAATGGCTCGTCAACCCATGATGTAGGATATAGCGTCCATCCGAGCAGTATCTGTTCGGCACTAAGCCCCTTGTATGACGCACTGCCATGTATCTTTGTGGCGAAGTCTCTTGCCACCGTCTGTACAGGGCATATACGTCCGCCATAGTACGTGTATAGACTGCCGAAGTGATCGGCGACATCTCGTGGTACGGTCGGCGGTATCTGGTCGTGTCCTGATGCAGATGCGTATGTGGTGGCAAGTAAGAGGCAGACGACAAGGGTAGTGCCTCTCGACGCTATCTGCCTGAGCATTCGGCGGAAACTCTCGTTTGGTAGAATGAGAAACAGAAGCATACTTACAAACAGCAGCCCGTACCCTGTGTATGTCACACCTATACCCCAAGGGTCGTGACTGATGGACAGTATCGTGCCTTCGCCGTCCATGTCATATCCACTCTGGTAAAATCTGTAGTAGTCATGTTCGCCGATATTAGTCATAGATATAGACATGAGCCCTTCCGTCTCTCCATGTACCATTACCACAGACCTGTAGTCCATCGGTGAAGTGGTGCCAGGGTAGTTTGTCACTTCAAACTCCTGTAGGGAAAGCATAAACGGGAGCTGGGCAGTGATATGATCCTCACCACTTAATATATACGTACATGAAGGTATGCCCTTTCGCAGATGTATACGTCCCTGCTTGCCATATATGTGAGTGATGAGTGCTCCTATCAGTATCAGCACGAATGACAAGTGCAGGCACAGAGTGACGATACGTCTGTAGAGTTTGCGCTGTATGATATAGATGATGCTGCAGAGACATAGTACTGCCCATACACCGACAAACCACCATGATGAGTATATGTTCTCATTGACAAACGCCGTCCCATACACCTTTCCTAATATAGTCGCCGTTATGAGTACCAGTATGGTGACAGTTAGTGATATGAATGTTGCAACCTTCATGT
>JAZLKQ010000313.1:0-1226 GCA_045597745.1 Bacteroidaceae bacterium
AAGCGGTGAAGATAACGAAAGAGGCTATAGAGAATTACGAACAGTTGATGGCGTGATATATCTGTCGTCAAAGGGGGGAGAGACGAATGGGCAATACAACCACATTCGAGAGATTCGAGAAATTCGTGGTCAATGAATAAACGAACACGAATCGTGGTCAATGAATAAAGATTATTATTCGTTGTGCCAAAAAGTATATCATTACCTGATTTTTTATACACTAAAACTATATATTGTATATAACAATGAGAAAACTAACTATTCTATTATCAATGTTTGTTGCAACTACAGGAGCATTTGCTCAAGTGGCAACAGTGTCAGGTCCTGACGGCAAACTAAAAGTTGATGTTGATGTCAAGGGCGGCAAGGCGGTGTACAGCGTGACATACGCTGGTAAGCAGATACTGGACGAATCTCCATTGGGATTCGACAGTAGCATCGGAGACTTTACTTCAGGGCTGAACTACAAAGACAAGAAAGAGACTCATATAGATGAGAAGTATACTTTGACTCGCAGCAAGGTGGCAGACGTACATTATGTTGCAAACGAACTTGTCGTTACACTTGAGAATGGCAAGAAGCAACAGATGTCAGTAGACTTCCGTGTAAGCAACAATGACATCGCTTTCCGATACAATATACCTCAATGTCCGGACAAGGCTAACGAGAAGAAGGCGAGCATACGAGTATTTGGCGAGAAGACGGGATTTGATTTTCCATCACAGACAACAACATTCCTCTGTCCACAGAGTGACGCCATGATAGGTTGGAAGGCTACAAAGCCAAGCTATGAGGAGGAATATGGATTTGACGCTCCAATGGGTGCCAAGCATCAGTTTAACCATGGTTTCACATTCCCTTGCCTATTCCATGTCAATGCTGTAGAAGGCGCAAAGAAGGGTAGTGCAGAGGCACAGGAAGCATGGGTGCTTGTAAGCGAGACAGGTGTCGACAGTCGCTACTGTGCATCGCATCTTTCCGAGATGACAGGTGACGGTCTCTATACTATTGCCTTCCCTATGCCAGAAGAAAATAATGGCAACGGCACCGTAGAGCCTGCATTTGCATTGCCAGGCAGCACACCATGGCGCACTATCACCGTAGGTACTTCACTCAAGCCAATAGTAGAGACGACAGCACCATGGGACAATGTCAGGCCTTTGTATAAGTCGGACAATGAATACAAGTACGGTCGTGGCACGTGGAGCTGGATAGTATGGCAGGAC
>JAZLKQ010000314.1:0-3707 GCA_045597745.1 Bacteroidaceae bacterium
CTCATCAGGTGACACTCAGTAGCTACAGTATAGGTCAGACAGAGGTGACTCAGGCACTTTGGCAGGCTGTGATGGGAAGTAACCCTTCAAACTTCAATGGCAATAACAAGCCTGTAGAACAAGTAAGCTGGAAAGACTGCCAGACATTCATCAAGAAGCTCAATACCCTTACAGGCGAGAAGTTCCGCCTTCCTACCGAAGCAGAATGGGAGTATGCCTGTCGTGGTGGCAATAAGAGTAAGGGCTACATATATAGCGGTAGCAACAATATAGATGATGTGGCATGGTATGAAGACAACAGCTACGATAAGGGAGCAGAAAGTCCAGACTATGGTACTCACGATGTCGCAACCAAGCAACCAAATGAGCTCGGCATCTATGACATGAGTGGTAACGTATACGAGTGGTGTCAGGACTGGTATGGGAAGAACTACTACAACAGTAGTTCTCAGACTGACCCTACTGGACCTTCAAGTGGCTCATATCGTGTGCTTCGTGGTGGCAGTTGGTACGACGGTGCGGAGTACTGTCGCTCGTCGCTTCGTAACAGCTACTTTCCCGGCTACGGCAACAACGGCCTCGGGTTGCGGCTTGCCCTACCAGTTTACTTATATCCTAAGCTAACCAAAACAGGTCATGGGTCGGGGCTGGATAAGGAGGGGGCAAATATAAACAGCCCCGACAAAGACAGACACTACCCATGACCTGCATATAAGTATCAACTAATATATGAGCCGCATAGATAATGACTGCCTATGTGGCTCATTAATGTATCACGGCTGATGTGATGCTTGACTTATTATGTACGTTGCATAATAAAAAGTCTGTTTGTCAGGATGTTTTATATACAACGTGCGAGAGAGAAGGCTTGTCATGATTGTGACAAGCCTTCTCTCTCGCATTGTAATCTGTGGGCGTTGACGGATTCGAACCGCCGACCCTCTGCTTGTAAGGCAGATGCTCTGAACCAGCTGAGCTAAACGCCCCTTTCAGGATATGACCCTTTACACATGTGCAAAGGTACGGTTTTCTAACGAATAACCAAAATATTTCGCCTCTATTTTGCCATCATCGTTAAATAATGATAAATATTTTGTCACGTAAATCAATCGTTGTACTTTTGCATTCGTATCATCCGTATGCACCATCCGCCATACAACCATGATACACGTACATATAGTACAATATAGCGACGTACAATATAGATTGTCATATATATAACATTACTACGCAACATCGATGAAACACTTAGCCCTTGCGCTTGCCATCATCTCTCTGTTAGCCATCTCCTGTGCAGATAGGTATTCCATAGCCGGCACGTCTTCCCAGTCTGTGCTCGATGGGAAGATGGCATATATCAAGATATTGGAGAACAACGTGTTCCGAACTATTGACTCCTGCCAGGTACTGCACGGGCAGTTTCGCATGAGTGGACAGATAGACTCCATCATGTGCGTCTCCCTCTTTATGGGCGACGCCAACTGTCTGCCTATAGTACTCGAACAGGGTGATGTCCGAGTCAATATAGCCAACTCCTCCATCCGTCTCGAAGGTACGCCACTCAACGACCGTCTCTATACTTTCCTCAACTCTCGAGACTCCATCATGATGATGCTCTCACAGTTGCCAAAGAAGGAGAGCGACATGATCATCAACGGATATACTGAGGCGGAGGTAGAGGCAGAACTGGGTAGCCAGGCAGCAGAATTGCGTACGGCGCTCGATCGTCTCGAGACCACATTTATAGTAGACAACTTTGACAACGTTCTTGGAGTAACATGGTTTCTCGAACTATGTTACGACACATACCACCGCTTTGGCTACGCCACCACTACTCCCCAAATAGACGAGATATACGGCAAGGCACCAGAGGACTTCAAGTCCAACAAGGAAGTCGTCGAGTTTATGAAGCTCGTCAATAAGATACCGTAAGGGAGGAGAAGTGCAGCACAACTACACATCAAACAACAGTCAATGTTAACCAAAGTCTACACCGCAACACTCCAGGGGCTTGAGGCACTTCCTGTCACTATGGAAGTAAATGAGTTTGGGGCTACTGTATATAGATTTGTAATAGTCGGTCTCCCAGACAATGCTGTCAAGGAAAGTCAGGAGCGTGTTACATCAGCGCTTAGGGTCAATGGTTATCTGATACCTCCTAAGCATATAGTGGTTAATCTTGCACCTGCCGATATACGCAAGGAGGGATCGGGATTTGATTTGCCAATGGCTATAGGTCTATTGGCTTCTCTTGACTATCTGCCTGAGTGTGACTTAAGCAAGTATATGTTTGTCGGCGAACTTGGTCTTGATGGCACTATTCAGCCTGTCAGAGGTGCATTGCCAATAGCTATCAAGGCACGTGAACTAGGATATGAAGCTCTTTTTGTACCTAAGGCTAATGAGCGAGAGGCTGGAGTCGTCAATCGCTTGAAAGTATATGGTGTAGAACATCTCAATGACGTTACCGATTTTCTTAAGCGGCAATCGACGCTGAATCCTGTAGAGGTCAATACGAGAGAAGAGTTTTATGCTCAGCAGACAGACTTTCCATACGACTTTGATGAAGTCAAGGGGCAGGAGAATGTTAAGCGAGCATTTGAAGTAGCGGCAGCAGGTGGACACAATATTATCCTCATAGGTAGTCCTGGGTGTGGTAAGTCCATGATGGCAAAGCGATTGCCATCTATACTCCCGCCATTGTCATTGCAGGAAGGACTTGAGACGACTCAGGTGCATAGTGTAGCGGGAAAGCTCAAGAGAGATGTCTCGCTTATAAGCCAACGTCCATTTCGTGCTCCACATCATACAGTGTCTGATGTTGCCCTTGTTGGTGGTGGCAATACCTTTATGCCAGGCGAGATAAGCCTTGCCCACAATGGTGTGCTCTTCATGGATGAGTTGCCAGAGTTTTCTCGTTCAGTACTTGAGACATTGCGCCAACCGCTTGAAGACAGAGTCATTACCATCTCTCGTGCAAAGTACAACTTCACCTTACCATGTTCGTTTATGATGGTTGCGTCGATGAATCCATGTCCATGTGGCTATCATCATCACCCCACACATGCATGCGTATGTACTCCCGCACAGATACAGCGATACATGAACAAGATATCTGGTCCGCTCCTTGATCGTATTGATATACAGGTCGAATGCGAAAATATTGATATAGATGATCTGTCTTCAGCCCCAAAGGGAGAGTCAAGTGCAATGATAAGGGAGCGCGCGATACGTGCACGCCAGATACAGACGGAGAGGTACAAGGATGTGAAGGGTGTGCATTGTAATGCTCAGATGACTCCCGCCTTGATGCAGAAGTATGCATCTCTCGACAAAGGATGTGCAGACCTCCTCAGTACTGCAATGAAGCGTCTCAATCTCTCAGCCCGTGCATACGACCGCATCGTCAAGGTGTCCCGTACAATAGCCGACCTCGAAGGCTCTGCAGATATTCTTCCAAATCACATTGCAGAGGCAGTCGGGTATAGGAATATGGATAGGGATAACTGGTTTGAGTAATATTTGCCAAATCACAATAATTTGCTGTACGTTCAACACGACACTCACGTCGTATACCTATTTCTATATATATCAGCGAATGTGCCTCACTGGTAGATAATGGTAGTAGTTTCATACAATAATGTGAGGGTTTCGTACAACAATGGAGTCTTAGTTGTGTCAATGTTGTACTATCATATTATCTTTGT
>JAZLKQ010000315.1:0-7872 GCA_045597745.1 Bacteroidaceae bacterium
AATTCACTACTGATATGGGGAATGTCGGTTGTTGTATTATCAACTTGACTAAAAGTAAGTTGTGTTTGTCGGGAAAAGAACAATTGTTTGGTCGTTATACGAGGGCGATATAATTTTGCACTCACATTACAACAACAAACAATCATTAGGGCGAGAAAGCCCACAACAATTATGGAACAAAACAGACAACAGCTTAACCGTCAGCTTGCCCAGATGCTCAAAGGCGGTGTAATCATGGATGTTACAACACCAGAACAGGCACGCATTGCCGAAGAAGCTGGTGCATGTGCGGTAATGGCACTCGAACGTATTCCTGCTGACATACGTGCGGCTGGCGGCGTGTCTCGTATGAGCGACCCTAAGATGATACGTGGCATACAGGAGGCAGTAAGTATTCCTGTCATGGCAAAGTGCCGTATCGGTCACTTTGTTGAGGCTCAGCTCCTGCAAGCTATCGAGATAGACTATATAGACGAGAGCGAGGTACTCTCACCAGCAGACGACATCTACCATATCGACAAGCGCAAGTTTGACGTGCCATTCGTATGTGGTGCACGCGACTTAGGCGAGGCTTTACGTCGTATCAACGAGGGTGCTACCATGATACGTACAAAGGGCGAACCTGGTACAGGAGACATCGTACAGGCTGTACGTCACATGCGCAAGATGCAGAGTGAGATACGCCGTGTACAGAATATGAGCGAAGATGAGTTGTACGAAGCAGCAAAGCAGCTTCAGGTGCCATACGACCTCCTTGTTGAGGTACACAATAACGGCAAACTTCCTGTAGTCAACTTTGCAGCTGGTGGTGTAGCTACTCCAGCAGACGCTGCGCTCATGATGCAACTTGGCGCTGAAGGTGTATTCGTTGGCTCTGGTATCTTCAAGAGCGGCAATCCACGCAAGCGTGCAGCAGCTATCGTACAGGCAGTTACCAACTATACTGACGCCAAGATGATAGCAGAACTGTCAGAGGATCTCGGTGAGGCAATGGTAGGCATCAACGAGCAGGAGATAACACTCATCATGGAAGAAAGAGGCAAATGAGAATCGCTGTACTATCTCTGCAAGGAGCATTTATCGAGCACGAACAGATGCTGCAGCAACTCGGACACGAGACATTCCAGATAAGGAAATACGAGGACTGGCTTCAGCATAAGGACGGACTTATAATACCAGGAGGCGAAAGCACTACTATGATACACCTCCTCAACGAAGAAGGTCTCATGCAGCCCATACGTCAAGCCATCATCGACGGACTGCCAGTCATGGGCACATGTGCAGGACTGATACTCCTTGCCAAGGAAGTAGAGAACGATGACCGCCAACGTCTCGCTACCATGGACATTGTCGTACGACGCAATGCGTATGGACGTCAACTCGGTAGCTTCATGGCTTCAGGACACATCGAAGAAGTAGGTAAAGACGTACCTATGACATTCATACGTGCGCCTTATATTAAAGATGTGCAAGGCGACGCTAAAGTTCTTGCCACATACGACGGACATATCATAGCTGCGCGTCAGGGCAAACAGATGGCATGTGCCTTCCATCCTGAACTTACAGGCGACACAAGATGGCATGAGGCATTCCTGGCTCTGATATAGTGTCTATAAGTATTCTCGTTACATACAGTATAATCATAACAACCGAAAACGCATAATCAATGTACAAAGCAAGTAGCATAGTACCTATCCTCTCTATCACAGGATCTGACGGCACAGGTGGATCTGGCATACAGGCAGACATCAAGACTTGTGGTGTACTGGGTGGTTATGCGCTTTCGGTAGTTACTGCCGTTACCGTACAGAACATTGGAGGTATCAAGTCCACGCACAAGATGCCAGCTTCACTCATTGATGACCAGATGACAAGCATCACGCGTGACATGCCGCCTAAGGCTGTTAAGGTTGGTATGATATGCGACTCGCTGACTGTCAGCATACTCGCACATCATCTGCGCACCCTCAGTCATGTTGTACTTGATGCGGCATTTATCTCATCACGAGGCGAAAGGATAGCAACAGACGAAGTCATACACGACGTATGCCACAAGGTCATGCGTCTATGCGATATAGTCATCATGAGTCTCAGCGAGGCTCAACTGCTTACTGGACTTAACATTCTCAACAACGACGACATGGTGGTTGCTGCACGTCTGCTGCTCCAACAGTATCACATGAAGGCTGTAATCATACAAGGAGCACACGGATCTTCATCCATGACTACAGACCTCTTCGTCACACACGATGACACATCGATGCCATCAGGCTCTTACAACACGGCTGAGCTGCTAACCGTACAATATACCCTGCCCGACCATACCAACTGCAACACGCATGGACTCTCGGGTACACTCTCAGCGAGTATCGCTACGTATCTCGCCAAGTCATATCCGCTCACGGAGGCTGTACGGCTCGCCTATCTCTATCTTCAGACTCTTACGGTATATGCCGTGACTTCACCATCTGGCGACATGGCATCTATCATAGGCCATGACATACAACATGATAAATATAATGTAGAGATAAAAAAAGGAAAGAAAAACAAGGGTATAACTCCTCGCAAACAGGAGATATACAATCAGTTTATGCAGCTCGTCGCCAACAATGCCCATACTCAGCACGACGTGTCATACTATGCCAGCCAGATGAGCATCACCTCAAGATACCTCTCACAGGTCACAGCACCCATTACGGGAAAGTCGCCTAAACAGATTATCAACGAGTCACTCGTCAACGATGCTGCACTAATGCTCAGCACCACAAGCCGTCCTATACAGGACATTGCCTTTAGTCTCGGATTTACGTCACAGTCACATCTCACAAAACTGTTCAGACAATACAAGAATGTATCGCCAAGCGCATATCGTCAACAGCAACTGGGATAAGACTGACTACATCAACGACACGTCATTCAAACAAAGGAATATAGACAGACACGTCTATATCACACTATCAGCATACTTTATCAGACTTGCATAAAGTGCATTGCGCGACAGTAGTTGTGCATTGCCAACGACAAAGAGTTGTTTGCGAGCTCTCGTTACCGCAACATTGAGTTTGCGGTCTACACATACACCACCTTCCACAACTATGTTGGAGAGGATATCAAGTTCGTACGACTGTGTTATCGTCGTACCATATATTATGACATCACGCTGACTGCCCTGATACCTCTCTACAGTATCTATCATCATGTCTTCCACACTCTGCTGCCATGTGCCAAGCAGCCCTTGGCTATACAGCTCTTGTATAGCACGTCGTACGGCTGTAATCTGCCTGCGAAATGGCACTATGATGCCTATGTGCCGCACAGGGTCAAAGTCAAGCCCGTTGGCTTCAGAGAGGCGTACAAGCTGCATGACAAGCCTTGCTATACGTGATGCCTCTATCATGTTGACCTTTGGTTGACGCTCCGCTATCGACGGCAGAGGTATATCTACAAATCCCATACGAGTCTTTGCCACATCTTCATCTTCTGGCAAATATGTAACGTATGGCAACGACTCGCGCTGATGTGCTATAGGCACAGGCAACAGTACATTGTCATAGAAGCAAGCGCTTGCAAAGTCTGATATCTGCGGATGCATACGCCCCTGACGTTGCAACATGCTGACACATCGCTCACCTCCATGCGTACTGAGATACCTGTGCAGACGCTGGAAGAGAGAGTCACGACAGTTGGTCAAACCTATACCTTGCAGCAATGGACTCTTGACTTCACTTCGCTCCTCTGACTGTACAACAACGGCAGGTAGCTGCTTATGGTCACCTATCATTATAAACTTATCTATATGACATTCTCCTGTACGTTCATCATAAGAGCAGAGCAAGTCTAACAGATGTGGCTCAAGTATCTGTGATGCTTCGTCAAATATCGCAACGTCAAACTTCTTGAGATTAAACAATCCCTTATTGCTGTGCATCGATGCCACCGTACTGACATAGACCCTTGTCTCCATGAGCAATTCCTTGAGACTATCTCTCGTCTTGTCTCTCCCGTCGAGCTGACTGTCATTGCCACGTATAGGCAGTCGCAGGTAAGGCGTATCGTCAAGCATCTCACATATCTCATCTACTGCCCTGTTGGTATATGCCATGAGGAGTATGTTGCATCCAGAAGCAAGATATTCCTGCACCATAGCCTTGAGTGCCACCGATGTCTTGCCTGTACCTGGAGGACCTACGAGCAGGAAGTAATCCTGCGCCTGTTTTGACCGGAGCACGATATCGTTGATCTGTTGGTTGAGATAACTACCTACGAGCTTTACGCTTGTATCAACTGCAGGCATACGCTGACATAGCAGCAAGTCGCGCCTATCAGACGGCGCTGTGACAAGTGTGTGCAGACCTCTATATAGCGAACCAAATGTTGACTCTATATGGTCATGCTCTATGGCGTAGAGTTTGTCTTCTGCAAATATGTTCGTATTGCTCTGGACATGACGGTGCTTTAACCATATACGGTCACCACCATACCGCTCTACACTACAACGGTGAAGCACCTTTGTCGTGGCGGTATCGCCAATACCGGCACGTTCGTAAAGTATCACGGCGTCACCCACACGGAAGTTTGGTTGCACATCTGATGTCTTGCCTATCGTCAGGCAAACAGCCTCAATGCCGGCATCTGTACGTTTGTCCACAAGACTTAGGTCCATAAGCATGTCACCATTGGCGAGCTTAGTCTGAACGTCTGCATTCCATAGCGCCGCCATGCCTCTGGTAGACTCTATCCTACCATCACCTACCTTAGCAAGATACTGTTCACGCTCCACAAACTGCAGGAATGTATAGAAGTAGTCGCTTGTCAACTGATCCATAGCTGACAAAGGGGCAAGCACCTTATTAATTGGTGGACGACAGTACGTAGTCCAGAAGTTGCCTTTTAACTTAAATATATTGAGATCGTCAGCATCCAGCCCGTCAAGTATTTCTCTCGCCTTGCCGTCTTTTAGTTCACGCTCCTGACATACTATCCTGTTGCGTAGCGTCATCACCTTCTCCACCATCTCTTTTGCAGTACGCTGCTCCAGCAGATGCGGATATTTGGAGTACAGCAGATACCCTCCGATATGTGGGCGACGTATACCAAGATTATAGTACAGTATCTCCTTGTACATGATCATCTGCAACAGATGCTCATCGGCCGCACGCTTGTTCCACTCATCATATTTGCCTGACTTTAGCTCAATGACTTGCGACTGTCTGTCGCCCATCATCAGCGCATCAAGTCGTCCCTGAAGTCCGAGAGTCTCGCAGAAGAATGAGGGTTCTATCAGCACATTGCTGTCTGCACCTATGAAGTTTGGGTCTACACGCAACTTACTGACGATCGTACTGATGTTCTTGAACTGTTGTTCGCACTGATCAAAGAAGTCCTTGTCTATGCCATCACAGACGCTAAAACTGATCATGTAGTCACGCCATGCCTTTCGTATTGAGTCTGCATACTTGACATGAGGGTTGTTGATACAGTCATCAAGAAACTGGTTGGCGACTTCTCCAAGTAGTATCTGGCGTGATAGTGCCATAGGCTGAAACTTCTTGACAAGATAATTGACAGGCGAGTCGCCATACTTCTTGACACATGATGTAAGCGCACTCACGTCTATGAGGAAGTCTGGGTCTATGACGACTATCTCAGGATGAAGCACTCCTTCGTCATCTATTGTAAAGGATACCACATTGACCTGCATACCATCCTCGATGATGTCAAGTACGTCCAACGTCTGCTCATTGGCAGTCATATCGATACACGTCAGTTCGGACGAAGGTACATCTCTACCCACGCCGAATATATGGTTGCCATCCTTGCCTGTCACCACATAACGTCTGCTCTTCTCAATCGCATGAACCTTAACATCACGTTTTACCACAACACTATCAGCATTGGCATACTTAGCCACATAATCTACTACTGGCTGAGGTATCTGGCTATTGGTAAAGTGCGCTATGGCACGACATGCTGCCATAAGGTCTGCCGCATACTCATCCGGATGCGCTTCTGCCTCACCTCTTATCACACGGCGTGCCCTCCACCTGAATCCATCCACCTCCTTGAGTGGATAGTTCGTAAGACGGCATACAGCCTGCAGTCTTGAGAAGAAGTCGGTATAATCGGCAGTAAGCTCCTGCACCATCTCTGTACAAAGTCTGTGCAGCAGTTCGTAACAATATGTATATCGCTGTAGTAGAGATACGTCCGAAAGGGCTATCTCCATCAGTTCACCCCACTCCATAGTTGTCTTGATTGTCTGGATTATGACTATATGATTTGTCATTGCAAATGTAAGGTTTTTATGCATAAACTGCAAACAAGTCATGATATCTTATGCACCATCCTTTTGCCATAACATCATGGCATGTGGTAATACAACAACAGCATTGCATGTAATTTTCTGCACATTTCTAACACAATATTAAATGCAAATCATTATCTTTGCATCGTAACAAAAACTACTTTATCTACTTATTATGGCAACTAAACAAGCTCCTTGCGCTAACTGCAAACTACGCGCAAACTACGAGAACAATCCATCATCACTATTAGGTCGCTTCTGGCGATGGCACATCAACTTCTGCCCTGGTTGGAAGAAGTATTTCACGTCTCTACCAGAAGACGAGAAGCAGATGCTTAGAGAGAAGTACAACTTCACGAAGTATGCCGACTAACATGGCAATGGCTACATGTATTGCCTACATCTGGCAAACAAATTAGCATCTTCAATTGTTTAACACATACATCGTCAAGCAGATGAAACGATTATTAACCACGCTGTCTATGGCAGCACTAACACTAACTATTATGGCTCAACAGACTATCTACGACTTCAGCGTCACTACCAACAAGGGCGTCGAGCAGTCACTCTCAGACTATAAGGGCAAGGTACTGCTTATAGTCAACACAGCAACCGAATGTGGATTCACCCCACAATACGCTGACCTCGACTCACTATACGACAAGTATGCAGAGAGAGGATTTACCATACTCGACTTCCCATGCAATCAGTTTGGAGCTCAGGCACCAGGTACTGACGACGAGATTGAGGAGTTCTGCACACTAAGATTTGGCACTAAGTTCCCAAGATTTCACAAGATCGACGTCAACGGAAAGGACGAGATACCACTATATACTTGGCTAAAGTCTCAGAAGGGATTTGCAGGATTTGACCCTAACCATTCACTAACGTCAATACTTGACAACATGTTTCGTAAGGCAGACCCTGACTACGAGCAGAAGAAAGACATCAAGTGGAACTTCACTAAGTTCCTCATCGACAGAGATGGCAACGTCATAGAGAGGTTTGAACCTACTGCAACAAAGGAGACGCTTGCTCCAGCTATCGAGAAGGCACTGTAGCCCGTCACACTCTCATACATATCACATCTATTCTCCCAACATATTTTCCACACATCACCTCGCCCCCATCTTCTCGGAGTGAGGTGATTGTGTATATGACACGACATTATTGTCACAAACACTTTGCCTGTAAAAATTATTTATTACCTTTGCAGACTGAAGATATATTTTACACATAAACTTAATAACAGAAAAAGATTATGAGAATAACCGAGTCATTAGTTTTATCATTCATATTGATAATGCTATTAGGTTGCAGTTGCGACAAAGATAACAGCAACAGCGACAAAGATGCGAATAACATCTACCGCGAGTTGGCAAACGATGTGCTACACAACAAGGCAAGCCAATACAATGCCAGCACAAGATACCTGATGTTTGTAGATTTCAGCATACCTTCCAACAACGACCGCTTCTTCGTGTGGGACGCTCAGCAGGACCGCATTATACATTCATGCTGGTGCGCACATGGATGTGGCGGAGGCAGTACCGATGACCAACCGGTAT
>JAZLKQ010000316.1:0-3811 GCA_045597745.1 Bacteroidaceae bacterium
AGATCTGCGCAGTTAGAGAATGACGACTTACACTCTGTCGTGTCTGCTATCTATGGGGATAGCTACCTATATCTTGTATATCTTTGTTACTTCCAGTTCCCGGGTATGGGCATGGCGGATGAGACCCCAGCTGTGGTGGCTGGTGTCTTCAGCGGCCTTGCTCCATGTCTGCAAGGGAACGTGTTGTCTTTCTATGATTCGAGGCATTGACTACGTCGAGCTCTTCGACCTTTTCTTTGAATCAGTGTCCACCAATACCCCTGGGCGGACGGGTGTTTCCGGGTGTTTTTCCTACATACCAATAAAAAACGTGGGTACTGCATTTTTGCTCGTCCAAGATTCCAGGCCGTAGGAAGTGCCTTTACTATTGACGAGCAGAGCAGATACCCACGATGGAGTTGTGTATATAGCAAACCCGTAAAGTGTGCCTGGAGGGTACAATGCACCCTCTGACACACTACGGGAATTGTCTAAGCAACTCGCCCGTGACATCTTCTCTGCAATGTCCTTGATAGCTAAATTCTGAATTTCCTACGTTCCGAATGACCAAGAGACAAAGCGTTGATGACGCCTTTTATGTATGTAGCACCTCGTGGCGGCTGTCGCCAGAGGACTTTTTTACCTGAATATATCTATCAGGTAATTTTTTGCGAAAATACTAAAAAATCGGCAGAAGGATATATGATTCTATAACAATAACAGCATTTTTATTGTTTTTAAGCAACATTCGTGTGTCTTCAATGTAAAAAAACAACAAACACAGTCCTTTGTAAGTGTGTTGGCCTTCTCTTGTCCAAGTCTCTTGTGTCGGACAATGTGGGATAAGGAAGATGTTCCGTATGATTGCAGCAAAGTATTGAAACTTTTGCGTAATTGTATTGGTACTTTTGCGTTACTCTATCGTTACTTTTTTATTTCACATACCCTGAGTGACCAATCATTATGTATAACCTCCGTCATAGTCCATCAAGTACATTTCAATATGGAATGAACCTTAATTACCCCAAATGGATGCTTTACTTCCGTCTTAGTCCACCACAATATCATTGTAAAACAATTCGCTTTCGGTGATGCCACTAAAATGTGATGGTAAGGATATTCTTGTCTTCGCTCCTGCGGTAGGTCATGGAGGTGGACAGGCGACGGGCGAGCATGATGCCGAGTCCGCCGATTGGCCGTTGCTCGGCTGACAGGGTGGTGTCGGGATTGGCGTGGCGTGTCGGGTCGAAGGGGAGTCCATGGTCTGTGATGGTGTATGTGATGACTCCGTCGCTGTAGTCCATGTCTATATGTATGGGCTGGCCGGTCTGGTCGGGATATGCGTAGGAGATGATGTTGGCTATGACTTCCTCAAGTGCCAGATTGATGTTGAATATCTTGTCTGGGGCTATCCCGATGGTCTCTCCTGTCTCTTCGACCCACTCGGCGAGTGGGGTGATTTGGGCTATGTCGTTGTGTAGTGTGAGATGGCTGTTCATGGGTGTATGTCCTGTATACTCTATCACAAGCATTGTGATGTCGTCGCTTTGTATTGTACCTCTGGAGTGCTCCTTGACTTTCTCAAACACGTACTCGGCAAGGTCTACAGTCTTGTGTATATTGCCCAGTCGTGCCTCGAGCAGTGCATTGAGTGTGGCACCTTCGCCAAAGAGCCGTTTGTCTGTATCTTCCGCCTCTGTGATGCCGTCGGTATACATGAAGAGTGTGTCTCCTGGATGTAGCTCGGTCTCTTCTGCCTCGAACGGGAAACCGCCGAATACGCCTGCCGCAATGTTGGTCTTGGGTGTCATAAACTGTATCGTGGTCTTGCCGTCATCGACACGTCTTATGATGGGTGCGTTGTGTCCGGCGTTGCAGTAGTCAAGTCTGCCTGTGTTGAGGTCGAGTATGCCGACGAACAGAGTGCAAAACATGTTTTGATCATTGCCTTCTGATATATGGTTGTTGAGCAGAGTCATGATCTCGTCAGAGGTCGATGCGAGCGATGAGATATTGCGGAAGAGGTTGCTTATCACTACCATAAACATTGATGCGGGTATGCCTTTGCCCGATACGTCGCCAATGCAGAAGTATAGCTTCTCGTCTCTGATGATGTAGTCGTACAAGTCTCCGCCCACAGCCTTGGCAGGGCGTAGCATACCATATATGTCGATGTCCTTGCGTTCGGGAAATGCAGGATAGTCCTTGCGGAGCATACCCATCTGTATACGGGCGGCGACATCGAGCTCGCTGTCCATACTTGCCTTGCTAAGCGTCACGGACTCGAGTTTGCGGAATATGTATACGAAGCATACTATCATGATGAGTATGCTGATGATAGCAATGATGGTCGTGTCGCGCTTCATGCGTTCGATACCGCCATATACGCCATCCTTAGGGCACTCTATGGTTACGGTCCATCCCGAACGCTCTATCGGCATGAAGTGGAAGAACGCCTCCTTGTCGGTGCCTTCATTGACGGCGTAGTTGCCTTCCTCGTGATTGAGTATCTTGATCTTCATGCTGTCGTCAGCCTTGTACGAAGCGTATTCTCCTACATCTCTTACATGTTGCAGTATGTATGAGCTGTCCGGGTGAAAGATAAATCGGAAGTCACGGTCGACGATAGTGACTTCTGAATTGGGGAAAGGTGATATGTTGCGGCACTTCTGGCAGAATGCCTCTGTGTCTATGTCGAGCGCAAGTACGCCGACGAGCTTGTTGCCATATCCGTGTAGAGGAAGGCTGAAGCATGTGACGACCTTGCCGTTGCTTGTCTCTCTGAATGCCTTGCTCCAGTATGGCTGATCTGATGATGCAGCTATAGAGTACCACTCCTTCTTGTGATAGTCGTGCATCTCTCCAAGTCGGAGGCGCTGTGTCTTGCCGCTTACTCTTGTGACGTATGCGGCAAATCCGTATTGTCCCTTGGTGTCAGGATATACGTTGGGCTCAAATCCGATGGCGGCTCCGCATATCTGTGGATTGGCATCCATAAACTGCTCCAGGAGCAGAAAACATTCTTCTTCGGAAGGGATGGCAAAGGACTCTGGGTCAATAGCTACGAATGCTTCGCCGCTTTCTGTACGTACGGTATTGCCAAACTTACAGCTGGCTATGGAGTATGCCGCATCTTCGACTCTCTGCAGCTGACCGTCTATGTAGCTGTTGATATACTTTACATCATCCTTGATCTTGTGGTTGACCTCCTTAGTGACTTCGTGGCGGGCGATGTACATGCACGTGCCAAAGCCCAGTGTGAAGACTATGCCTCCAATGAGCATGACAAATATGGTAAGGTTGGCTACTGCCTTAAGTCCAAGTACTCTCTTCATAATGCGCTGGTCTCTCTCTTGTATTTCCAATGTGCGGCAACACCCTGTTCAGCTTCGTAGTCCATGCGTTCGGAGCGTATCTGTATCTCTATCCAGTTGCAGTCTGGTCCCATCACAGTAAGCTGCAGAGCCTGATAGCCCGATGGCTTAGGGTGGGTGATCCAGTTGCGTATACGGTCAGGGTGTATACGATAGAGCATGGATATGATGGTGTATATGCGCCAGCAATAGAGATGTTCGATGTTGATATTGTCGAGCTGCCAGTCCTTTACATCCTTGACTTCGTCGACATTGTCCATACGATTGTCTGCCATGAGTGGTGCTATGGTAGGCCGTGGCTTGTATATGATACGTGTAGCAAATAGGTCGTACACGTCATCAAACTCCTTGTTGTCGAGTCTCATCTTGCGCCAGATGCTGTATACTGACTTCATACGATACTTGAAGTCGTACTCTATGCCCTGCTCGTCGAGCATGGCTCTGATAGGTAGGGCAAA
>JAZLKQ010000317.1:0-2697 GCA_045597745.1 Bacteroidaceae bacterium
ATAGCCTATACCCTTACGGGACACGTCATACATCTCACCACATATGTCAACTTGGGTGTGGTCGATATTGCCAGTCTTGTATAGTTTGCCGGTCTGAAGCTCAATCCTTTCGATATGGAGCTCCGTCTGTGGAGGGCTGTATACGTAAGGTCCCTTCCATGGTGTCACAACAGGAACTATCTTTACCTTTACCACAACAGTCTTGCTACCCTGTTGGGCAGTGATGGTTGCTTCTCCAGACTTTTTACCTTGTATATTGACAGTGCGAGGCTTCTTCAGGCTGACAATAGCTACGTTCTCGTCGTTTGAAGATACATTGTCTATCGTTGCCAGCTGGGTAGGAGTCCAGACATATTGTTCGCCTACAGCTACTTCGATGGTGTAGTGGGTAACTATATGCTCAGACTGAGCATGAAGGACAATGGTTGCCAGGATAGATAGTAATAGAGATAACGATAGTTTCATAGTCGCCTATAATATATTAATAAAGTGTTATGGTCTTGGTGCGCAAAGGTACAAGTTTTTTTGATAATAACGTGCAGAATATTGCAAAAACTGCATCCGAAGTGTCATTTTTTATCAAAAAGAAAAGGATATTGCTACAGAATTAGCAATATCCTTCTGACATTTGAGTAACCCGCTTGGGGCTCGAACCCAAGACCCCAACATTAAAAGTGTTGTGCTCTACCAACTGAGCTAGCGAGTCAACCTAATAGGCTTTCGTTAAAAAGCGGTGCAAAGGTAGGGAGTTTACATCAAACTACCAAATCTTTTGTATAAAAAATATGTCTTCCTGCCTTAACTGCGGCTAATCTGCAATCCCTTGTCTGATATCTTCATGTCAACAAATCTGGACGAGGAAGTAAGTGGTGCAGACAGAAGGATGTCTTTGATGCGGACTGCCGCCTCAGGGTCTTTGGCAACCATATACAGATAGCCTCCGCCACCAGCACCTGGGAGTTTGTATCCAAGACAGAGGTCGTCTATCTTGCTGCATAGCTGCTTAATAGCAAGAGGCTCGGTACCAGCATCGAGACGTCGATTTTGGCTCCATGTCTTGCGAATGAGCCTGCCGTAAGCTTCGAAGTCGCTGAGCAATATCGCTTCGTATAGGTCGAGAGTATGTTGCTTCATCTTGGACAGAAGCTGTAGATGCTCGGTAGAGTTGAGGAACATGCCACGTACTATCTCTGTGAGTATGTGTTTGGCGGTGCGAGTGATGCCTGTATAATAAAGAAGGTGGCAAGGCTGATACTCTTGCTGGAAGAGAGTGTCAGGCAACCATCGTACAACAGGCACCTGATTGAATCCTGGTTTGGTCTGTAGCAGTTTGATACCGTTGAGTATACCTCCATACTGGTCCTGCCATCCGCCTCCAGTGGTTAGCAGCTGCTCGAGCATGAGAGTACGGTTGCCTATCTCGCTCTTGTCCCAATATAGTCCACAGAAGTCTGACAGCGCTCCGAGCAGTGTCGATGCAAGTATCGAACTTGTACCAAGTCCTGATCCTGCAGGGATTGCGGACAGTAGAGTGATCTCTATACCACTGCCGAATGCCTGTAGCTGTTGCTCGAGAGATGTGTATTGTTCGGCAGAATACTCGGGATGGAATCCGCATAGTGCAAGTGCCGCCTTAGGGATGGAGAATGGAGAACCAACCTTGTTGTATTGCGAGAGTTCTTCATAAGTCGTAATTATCTCCATGGCTCCGAGATCGATAGAGCGGCAGATGATCTTGTACTCGTTGCATGGTTTGACATATACTTGCAGAGGTTGCTGTCCATTGAGTTCGATAGCCATGTTGACTACATTGCCTCCCTCGATGAGACAATACGGAGGAGTGTCAGTCCAGCCGCCAGCGATGTCAATGCGTACAGCGCTTCGTCCCCAGACTATCTGGTCGCGATAGGTGCTGAGAGTAGGGTGCTGAGGATTGTTGCGGGCCTCCATCGTGAGTCCTTCCTGCAGCAATGTGAATGCTTTCTTGCCGAAGGCCTCGTCTGCATTGCCTTTCAGATGCTCTATCTCCGAATGGAACATAGAGTCCTGTATGCGCTGGAATAATGGAGCTTCGTCAGGAAGTTGTGCTGGAGGAGTAAGTCCATTGTCGACAAATCGTCTTGCCATGTCCTTTAGATTGACCTGATAGAAGATGCTCTTCTTGTAGTTGCGTGCAATGGCAGACATGTTGTGATTGCGGAATGCTCTACGCTGAGACTCCTGTCGCTCAAGGTTGGAATATGCCGAAATTTCATCTGCAGATAGCCTTTGCCTGCTCTTCCATAGCTCTGAATAATCTTTCGCTGGATTAGGACATATCATCCATTGCAACAGATTCTCCATCTCGTCCTTGTCATGACAAACCGGGAAGAGATGCGCAGCCTGTATGTCATTCTCAATGTCGAGATCGCAAGGACGGATGTTATGATTGGCAAGCCATCGGGTGATTGGCATACCGATAAATGTGATACTGTCGTCATTGACATTGCCCCTGAAAGCATCTCTGAATCCGTAAGGTCTCACGACATAGCTGTCTACGCCATAAGCTTCGATATCAATACATATACCAGGCCCAAGGCTGATGCTCCAGTCATTGTCAGGCACTCCTGTGATGACGTTGTCACATGAGAGATGCCACTTGCTGCCGATGCATGAGTTCTCTATCCATATATTGTTGTTCTTCTCCTCTAGAGTTGT
>JAZLKQ010000318.1:0-2740 GCA_045597745.1 Bacteroidaceae bacterium
ATAGTTGGTCACGACATAACG
Source organism: Bacteroidaceae bacterium (assembly GCA_045597745.1). Taxonomy (GTDB): domain Bacteria; phylum Bacteroidota; class Bacteroidia; order Bacteroidales; family Bacteroidaceae; genus Minthosoma. Next base: position 22 of record JAZLKQ010000318.1, read on the forward strand.
TCCTGTTGGAGATATGTCGGCGTTGTGCCAACCATCGCCATTGCCAAGCAGAGTGCGCTTTCCGCCTGTACTGAGGCTGTATACGTTGCGCTGTATAGGGCTCTTCTCGTTGCTTGTGTAAACGATGAGACGGTGTTCTGCATCAAGTCCGAGTATGTCGTCAACCTCAAAGTTGCCCTTGGTCAGCTGGCTGACGAGGGTTGCGCTTAGTGTATTGCCATGCTTGCCTTTGGACTCACGAAGTGTGTACAGGTATATGTGGTTGTACCCGTCACGGCGTGAGAGATAGATGAACTTGCTCTTGTCCCATGGCAGAAACTGTATAGGATGCAGTGGCTCTACATACTTGTCGTTGTGTTCCTCCAGTAGAGTCGCGATGTACTTGCCGGTCTTTGCGTCGTATGCCTTGAGCTGGGCGTGAGTCTGGTCGCGGTTGAGTTCGATGAGGTATACCACCGTCTCGCCAGGACTCCATGATATATTGGTAAAGTATCTGTCGGTAGGATCGCCCATGTCCAGATAGACAGTCGTCTTGGCGTTAGGGTCATACACAGCTATAGTGACCTTATGACTGGTCTCGCCTGCCATAGGGTACTTGTCAGGTACGAGCTGGGCGCATCGTGATGGTGTATTTGCGTTGTCGTCCGCATGGTCTGCACTTACCTCCACGCTTACATTGACTTGTGGGTAGGCGGACACTTGCGTCTGGTCCATTCGGTAGAATGCGAGTTTGCTACCGGTAGGGCTCCAGTATGTACCTTTTTCTATGCCAAACTCATTGCGGTGTACGCTCTCTCCATATACGATGTCGCCCGATCCGTCTGTGGTCACAGTCTGGGTGTTGCCGTCAGCTGTAGTCACATATAGGTTGCCGTCCTTTGTGAAAGCAAGTGCACGCGATTGCTTGTTCCAGTCCATATTGCCGGCATTGACATCAAGGCTGATGCTCCATACTACCTTCTTCTGCTTCCAGTCCACGAGCGACTGCTCAGTTGGAGTCTGTATCATCACGACACTCTGGTCAGGATATGGGAAGGTAGCGTAGTAGAGGTTGCGTGTGGTGCGTCTGCCCGCCGCCGTGAGTATGCTGTTGATGTCATCGATGGTAAATAGCGCATCTGCATCCATGCCCGTACGCTTGTCGATGGTTGTACACTTGTCTATATCCAGGTGTATGCATTCGTCGCCCCACCACTCGGTATATATATTCTGTGGTATGAGATTATAGTACGTGCTGCCTCCTGGTATGAGGTCGTCGAGTGTGAATGATTTTTTGCTTTGAGCCATAGCTACTATTGGTAGTGCTGTTAGTAATAACGTAAATAGATAGTTCATGATGTATGCTTTGTATATGTCTATGTCTTGGCTTTGTAGTGATAAATAGGAGGATGAGGTGGTATTAATGTATAATTGGCAATTGAATCCAATTGCCAATTATACTATATTCGCCTTAATCTCTCTTGCGGAATGGCTTGTCGCCTCGGCCTTTGCCTCCCTTAAAGTCACGGTCGCCCTTCTTGAAGTCACGGCCTTTGCCTCCCTTGAAGTCTCGGTCGCCCTTCTTGAAGTCACGACCCTTACCTCCCTTGAAGTCTCGGTCATCCTTCTTGAAGTCACGACCTTTACCTCCCTTGGCGTCACGGTCGCCCTTCTTGAAGTCACGACCTCTGCCGTATGACCTTTCTTCCGAACTGTCGGCACGGCGGTCGCCCCACTTGAAGTTGCTTCTTGTGAGACCTAAGTCGAGGTCGTCGTCATCGTCCATATCTCTGCCGAACGCTCTGCGGCGGTCTTCCCTGCGGTCGTCTTTGCTCTTGTGGCGGTCATTACGCCAGTCATTGCCTTTCCCCTTGCGGCGGTCCTCGTATGGACGGCTCTTGAAGTAGTGATCGTCGTCATCACTGCCCTTGCGACGGTCAGCCTTCCACTCGCCATCGTCGGACTTCTTGTGAGGCTTGAACTTGAGGTTGCGCTTGCGGTCTTCGTCGCTCTTGATGTCAAGTCCCTCTTCGAGACGTTCCTTGAGCTTGCCGTCGAACACCTGATACTTGCGGTATTCGCACTCGAGGGCACCGTTGTATAGAGCAAATCTTGTGGATGGTCGGAAGCCAATCTTAGCAAAGCACTCGTCTCTGTAGCTGAGGATCCATGCGTCATTGCCCATAAATGCGTGCTTGAGGCGTTCGCCAATCTTCTCGTACAGACCGAGCAGGTCTTCGGTGGTGATACGCTCGCCGTATGGTGGGTTGGTTATCATGATGGCCTTGTCCAAAGGCTGTTCGAACTCATACATGTCACGCTGTTCGACGTTGATGACATTGCCGAGACTTGCCGACTTAACGTTCTCTATGGCAGCAGCGACAGCCTGACGGTTGATGTCATATCCGTATATCTTGTACATGAACTCACGCTCGTTGGAGTCGTCATTGTAGATGGCGTCGAAGAGATCCTCGTCAAAGTCTTTCCACTTCTCAAAGGCGAACTCCTTGCGGAATACACCTGGATAGATGTTTTGCGCTATGAGGGCAGCCTCTATGAGAAGCGTACCCGAACCACACATCGGGTCGATGAAGTCGCACTCACCTTCCCAGCCAGTGAGGAGTATCATGCCGGCAGCGAGCACCTCGTTGAGTGGCGCCGCAACCGAAGCCACACGATATCCACGCTTGTGCAAGCTCTCGCCTGATGAGTCAAGTGATATGGTCACGTTGTCTTCCGC
>JAZLKQ010000319.1:0-4922 GCA_045597745.1 Bacteroidaceae bacterium
CTGACGGTCGAAGCCCTGCATGAGGAGCTGGCGTGTGGAAGGCAATGCTCCCAGTACCTTGTCTGCCGACCATCCATCCGTCAGGTCCAGTCGGTATCGTTCATGCTCTTTATGCGACTGATTCCAAATGAGGTTGTTTCCAAAGAAGACGGCCAGCTCGCTGTGGATATTATATGTGTAATTAGCGTGCAGTTCGAATCGGTTACTATGACTTGGCGACAAATTGTAGCGATGGCGGTAGTCGGTCTTGCCCTGCCCTTGGATGTAGTCCAACTGATAGGCATTGTGCTCTGTGCCACTCTGCTGCTTGTGAACGAATATAGGAGAGATGAATAGACGATCGCCTGATGCTGTCTTCTTGTTGTAGTTGACTTCCTGCTTAAAGCTCCAGTCGGTACCGTTCTGCAGACTCTCCGAACGACTCTTGCTGAGAGTAATGCTGGAGATGCCAGATTGGAAGGGATTCTGCATCAGTGAGTCCATCACCGCCACCACATCGCCGTAGGACGAAGGATCGGCATTAAACTGCGCCGACCGGCTGAGACCGTTGCTCTCACGATGGTTGTAATTGAGTTCGGTAATGAGCTGGAGGGCAAAGGGTTTCTTGAGGACGAAGCGGTTGCAGAAATAGCCTGCGAGATTGTTGCTCAGCCCAGTCTGGTGCAGTCGTGACCATGTGTCGCCGTGGGTCAGATAGGTGAGTGAAGATTGGCGGCTCTCCGACTCTGTATGCGTCCACTTGCTACTTAGGAAGATGTTGTCCTCGTAGCGTTCCTGACGGTCATAGACACTGTACATCAGCGATAGGTAATTGTGGCGCTGCAAATCTGTGGGGATTATGTCATCATCGTCCCACGATTCTCTGTTGTTAAAGCTGTTTTTGTTGATGTTGTTGGACATGGCAGAAGCCATCAGACGTGACTGCGCGGAGAAACGTGTCACAAAGGCACGAGCCTGATAGCGAGCATCATCATGCTTGCTTGTCGGGAGACCACCAGCTAACTCAATCTCGCCCAAATATCCTATCTTGTATTGCTTTTTGAGGGTCACATTCAGAGTGTATTCCTTCTCTGCAGAATGAGCACCAACGAGTCGTGCTCCCAGTTCATCCTGTTCGAAGGCCTGTACTTGATCCACTGTGTAGTGAGGTAGATTCTTTAGTAGCATCTCCGTGCCACCGCTGAGGAAGTCTTTTCCATCCAACTGCAGCACATCTACCTTACGACCGTTCACCTTTATCTCACCATTGCTATTGACCTCCACACCTGGCATTGCTTTCAGAACGTCCTCCAGCACGGAGCCATCACGCAGCGTGAAGGCATCGGCATTATAGACGATGGTGTCACCTCGGTAATACATCTGCACTTTGGTGGCGGTAATAACCACTTCACGCAGTCGTTTTCCGTCCACTATGATGTCGCCATCGGGGTCCTCCACGTACTGCTTTGTAGGTTTAGGCATCAAGCGTTTCATACGTATTGTTTCGTCTATCTTATTTCTACGCCCTATCTTTTCCACATGGTAAGGCATCCGCAGAGGTTCATAACCCTCATAGCGTACAGTCAGAATATAGTCACCAGGACGGGCAGGAACATCGAAGCGATAGTTGGTAACATGAGATGCACCATTGTAAGTATCTGCGAGCCATACTGTGTATTCCTTTGTCGTATCACTCTCTGCAACCAACTTTTGAGCCTCACTTATTTTGTTGATAGGTAGGTCCAACGATGTGAACTCGTCTATGAACTGGAACGAGAGTGTTACACTCCTTCCTGTCCATGGTGGAGCGACAATTTTTACAGTGTCCAGTTTTACATCACGTTCATGCAATATCAGCGTACCTAAGTCATCGGTGGTAGGTCTAATCCAAAGCGTGTCATGTGCTACATGCGTTACTCGCATCAATATGTTTTGCTCCTCACAAGGCACGACAAACACACCTGCATTGCTGCAAGCTGCATGTTGGATGAGTGTGGTATCTGTTGCATGAAAGTGGGAAACGGTTGCGTAAGATAGCAAGGTGCTGTCCTGACTCATTACAGTACCGCGGTACTGAGTGAGTTGTTTGCGAAGCGCTTCAACATGGATTGTGTTTTCATTCACTATGCATCGTATTGGGTAGTACGCAGTGATTTGCTCCAAGGCTTCAGGAACAGTTGCATCTACAATGTCGGCTGTGATGATGAAATTCTCCAGGTCATTGTTGATGGCGCATATCTGGTATTCGTCCTGCATCAAGGTCAGTTGCTCCAAGACGTCAGGCAATGGAGTGTCTTGGAAAGATACGCTAATGCGTTGGGCATGTATCGAGACGCATGTCCACAATAGTATAAATGGTATGAGAATTCGCTTCATGACTATTTGCTTGTCTGTTCAATAATCAGGATATCATTCTCACGACGGACACTAAGGCGATCAAAGCCATTCAGGAGATTCAAGACCTCGTCCAAAGACTTTCGCTTGTTCCACTTCAGCAACATTCTTATTGCCTTTGTCTGTTCATCAGCAAATCGGCTTTTCACCTTATAGTGCTGATCTATCTGTATCATGATTGAGTCAAGACGCACATCCTTGAAGAGTACGATGCTGTCGCCTACGGTCTTTATCTCTGCCTTCACAGTTGTAGGGTCTATCTTTTGTGAGTCTATTCTTTGTGTCTGTTCTGCTGTCACCTCTTCGGTAGGGGCATTCCAACTACGAGTAAAAAATGATGTACGAACTATGGCATAGCTTAGCCCTGAAAGCAAGAGAAATAATGCAATTGAAGCAGCAATCTTATGTGTTGAGAATAGAGTCTTTCTGTTTGAATGGAGTTGAACTACATCTTGTTCATCAGAAGATTCGAACTTCTCGTCAAGGTATTTCTCATCATAGTCGTAAGCATCGGTCTTGAAGCTGTCAAACAGCATACTATACGGTCCCCACTCTGCTGGGATATCTTTGTTGTTGGCAAAATATTCAGACAATTCCTGCTCTTCGGATTCTGTTGTCTGTGCTGACATGAACTTGTCAAGAAGTTCTTTTATGTGTTTGATATTATTATTATTCATTGTAGTGCTTGTTTTAATTGATTGATTAATATTGCGCGTACTCTGCTGAGTGTCCCTCTGACAGAGGACTCTGTTGTGCCAAGTATTGAGGCAATTTCCGCATACGAGAGATTCTCGACATTTCGCATCCTGACAACTGCCTGTTGCTTGTTGGATAGAGCACTAACTGCTTGTTTCAGCAATAGTTGCTGTTCTTGCTCTTCCATTGTTGTTTGTGCATCTACGCTGTCCAGAGGCTCGCTTGTTGCCCCATCAAGCGGGATAATCTTTTTTCGCTTACGCAGCATATCAATCGACACACTTCTTACGACAACAGTAGCGAAATGGAGCATCTTGTCTGGGTGTAGAATACGATTCCGTCTAACCCAGAGAATTGTCATCGTCTCCTGGACCGCATCTTCTGCATCATCAGGATTTGCTAAGTGACACAACGCCATTTGCAGTATCTGTGCCCTTATCTTGCTGACAGTTTCTGTAAATTCTTTCAGTTCCATTCTTGTTTCATTTTAGGCGGTTTTACTAATATATCGTAGAAAGCGTGATTTCGCTACAAGAATAATGAGAATTTTTGTAGAAATTATTGTTGTCTGGTGAAATTGCTATCATTAGCTCATGATTATAACTTTTTTTGTTTTGAGGTAAAGGCAAAAATAAAAATGGCAGATACTTCATGCGAGTGTCAGCCCTAAATATATCAATTCAATAAAGTTGCATCACGGTAAATGTGTGTGAAAGATGTGTGATGGATGTATTTGCTATTTAGTTGTGTAGTATAGGAAGGGGGTAGACGACATGTGTGTGTGGTGTATAGTTTGGATATCGAGCAATAAAGGCAAAGCCTGCAGGTCATGCTTTGTAGCATGTAGTCTGCAGGCTTTGTTTGTCTGATGATCTCTCTGTGTGAGAGAGTTAATACTCCTCCTCGTTCCACAGGAAGTCTTCTTTTGAAGGGTAGTCAGGCCATATCTCTTCGATTGACTCGTATACGTCACCTTCGTCTTCTATCTCATTGAGATTCTCAATGACTTCGAGCGGTGCGCCAGATCGTGTGGCGTAGTCGATGAGTTCTTCTTTAGTGGCAGGCCATGGAGCGTCTTCGAGCTTGGTGGCCAGTTCCAGACTCCAATACATAGGTTTTGAGTTTTTTAAGTTTGTTAAGTTTATTAAGTTTATGAGTTGTTGTTATCTCTCTCTTCCTCTCTTTGGTAATTGGCTTGCGAGAAGCACATAGTGAGTGCTCTCCGCCCCCTTGAGTGCGCAAAGATACAACAATTATGGTTAGTTGCAAGTCTTTTTCCAGATAATTTCGTCTTGCCCTGCAATAATGTTGAGTTTGCGTGCCAACACAAAGAGGTAGTCAGATAGTCTGTTGATGTATGCGATGACCTGTGGGTCGACGGGAGTGTCGAGTGCGAGAGTGAGTATACGTCTCTCAGCTCGTCTGCATACGGTGCGGCATACGTGGCACTGGCTTGACGGGGTGGTGCCTCCTGGGAGTACGAACGCACGCAACTGGGGCAGCTGCTGGTCGATGGTGTCTATCTCGCTCTCGAGCTGCTGTATCAGGTCTTGGCTGACGGTGCTCTGCTGATGGGTATGAGTCTGGCTTGTGTCTGTAGCGAGGTATGCCCCGACGACGAAGAGGCTGGACTGTATGTCTGTGAGGGTTTCACGGTCGTGCTGGTCGCTGATATATGATATGAGCAGGCCGATGTGGGAGTTGAGTTCGTCGATGGTGCCGTATGCCTCGAGCCGGTCGCATGTCTTGGATACTCTGATGCCTCCGACAAGGCTTGTTGTGCCCTGGTCGCCTGTACGTGTGTATACTATGCACTTCATAAGACTTCTCTGTGTGTATTAATGTATAATGGG
>JAZLKQ010000320.1:0-4073 GCA_045597745.1 Bacteroidaceae bacterium
TGACTGTATATCCCTTGCTGTCAAGGAAGCTGAGGATGCACATGTTGAAGAATCGCCAATTCATGTCGATTGTGCCGCCTTCACCATACGACTTCATTACCGTAGCAAGCGAGTCACGTACTTCCTTTGGAAGTGGATCCCAGAACACCTCAGGAGCAAGAAGCAGCGATACACTGAGACCGCCAAGCTCCACCAGCTTCTGTCCGCCATTACCTCCACCTCTCTTCATTGGCAGATACACAGGACTCTTCGGATCAAGGAATGACGCTATCTGGTAGCGATAATAGTCTCCCACCTTTATACCGTGGAGTGTAAGGTCGGGATTCTCCTTGAGCAAAGGACCTGCAAGAAACATAGTTCGACATAACGCCTCCATACGAGCAGTAGGCACCTGGCCCGCGTCACGAGGATAAGACTTGCCTTCTTGCTTTGGCAGATTCATCGGTTCCTTGATGTCGTTAACGTATGCAAATGCACCATCCAGCAGATACTCTGCCGCCTGTTTCCAGTGTTCGCGAGTCACACCTGTATATGGACTCAACTTCTTGTCAGGATTCTTTACTTCAAACGTCTTTGCATTGACATAGCACACCATAGCCAATGCCAACACAATCATGATTGTCTTTTTCATCGTATATCTATTAATAATTAGTTTTTCGTGTCATTGTCATTGTACGCTCTCTTCTTCAGTTCCGTTGAGCCGTCTCACTACCCTTGCAGGATTGCCGACGGCAAGCGAGTCCGACGGTATGTCACGAGTGACGACACTCCCCGCACCTATCACACATCTGTCTCCAATAGTTACGCCTGGGCAGATGGTCACGTCACCACCTATCCAGCAGCGTTCACCTATCGTAACCCTCTTGCAGTACTCCCACCTGTCACGCTCATCTGCATCGACAGGGTGTCCTGCAGTATATATATGCACGTTAGGTGCAATCAGGGTCTTACGACCTATGTAGACTCCACCACCGTCCAGCATTATACAGCCGAAGTTGATAAAGACACCCTCCTCGGCATATATCAGATTGCCATAGTCACAATGGAATGGAGGCTCAACATATACATCAGGAGCACAGTTGGGCAACAGTTCTCTGGTTACATCACCCATCGTATCTTCATGATACTCCGTGATATTGAGACGTCGCAACAACTTCTTCACCTCGTCTCTCCATGCATACATCTCCGGAGTATGCGCATCATACGGTTCGCCACTGGTCATCCTTCTCAGTTCGTCCTGCAGCGACTCGTTAGCCAACAGTTCTTCTTTACGCGTCATGTATATAATATAATGTGTATATGGACTTCATGCGACAAATGATGATTCTTCATCCAGCTCTCGTCCCTACTCTGTGCCTGCTTAATTCGCACTGTTCTTGATGAGAGTGACATTAAGGTTTTCAATGTCGTTGAGTTTCACCTTACTATTGTCACCAATAGGCTTGTACCATTTGCAAGACTCGAAATAAGTCTGCAAAGACTTGTCCGAGAAACGATAGCCCTTGCGTGCATACATCTCGTTGCGCATGATACGAAGCACGTCACCATTCAACTGTCCCAATGCGCACTGTGTGCAGATGCGGTCAGACAAGAACTTCCAGCGCGGAGCATCCTTGCTTGCTATGAGAGTAGCATAAAGCTTACCCTTAAGCAGTTCGCCTGTGTCAGAGAATGACGTTTCGTATATCTTCATGCCCTCAGCTGTAGGTTCAAGTTCCCATATTCGGCGGTTGAGTGTTATGTGAGGCGTAGGAAAGTCGTTCGCACCTGCATCCGACATATAATATGTGTTTGGCTTGCCGTCAAAGACACACTTGCCGTCGGTGCTAAACATGAACTTCTTTCCATTTGTTGCCTTGTAGCTGCCAGCAATGATCTCCATGAAGTCATCATCGACGACCTCGTGCATCTCACGTCCTGTTGGCACATATACAGACCTTACTGTATTGTCATCCGCATAACTGATGAGCAGGTCATGTCCTCCCACCTCACGGCGCTTCCACACTTCACCTTCGTCACCATTACAGCTCTTCTCATCGAGCATGTGAGCAATGAGTTCGTCCAGATGCTGTGGTCGTTCCTTTACCTCGGACTCTGGTATACCTTTCATGTCATAATTAGTTTCACCAAGGCTCTTCACCTCAAAGAGATAACCATAGCCCGCATCAAAATATCCATTGCCCGCAAGTACCACCTGCGTCTTGTTGAGACGTACTGATGACAGAGTTTCGCTGCCGTTAGTCCAGTGGTAGTCCGTCCAATGGTCTTTCCACTCTTGAGCATTCACATTAGTTGCAAATAACATGGCAATGAGTGCCATGATTACAGATGACAGATTTCTTTTCATTGTTAGTTTGTGGTTATGTTATTAACTTATTTCAATTCTCTATTATACATGCATTTGCGAATTGATGAACTACCGTGCAAATATAAACAAACTTTCTAAAGCATAGGCTGTAATAAAGCAAAATCTTTCTAATACATAGGCAAGAAGTAGACAAAATCTTTCTAAAGCATAGGTTGGAAGTGGAAAAGTTAGGGTTAAGACTATATAAAACTCTATCAACACACACCTGATGGTGAAAGTACGATTAGATACTTTTTCAAAAGTATGTCATGTTATTATATATATAATGTATATTCATTGAGTTGAAGAAACAATGACAAGAAGAATTTGCCAATACAAGATACATCTAACAGAAAAACAACACGCATTAGTACGAAATGAGCTCATAACTTTATGAAACGCACATGCTTAATTTGCTCGAAACTTATGTCTCGAAAAAAATACTTGCATACTGCTTGCCGTTATGAAAAGAATGAGTATTTTTGCAGACAATAAAACAAATTACATTACACACACTTTCATCAATTATGGGAAAAGTAATTATCATAGGTGCAGGCGGCGTGGCTTCTGTTGCTGCACACAAGGTGGCTCAGAATAGCGACGTATTTACTGACATCATGATAGCAAGCCGCACAAAGAGCAAGTGCGACAAGTTGGCTAAAGCTATCGAAGACAAGGGACTCGTACCTCAGGGCAGCATCAAGACTGCCAAGATAGATGCGGACAACGTAGAGGAGATGGTTGCTCTCTTCAATGAGTACAAGCCTGACCTCGTCATGAATCTGGCTCTGCCTTATCAGGACCTCACCATCATGGAGGCATGTCTGCAGAGTGGAGTGAGTTATCTCGACACTGCCAACTACGAACCAATAGACGAGGCTCACTTCGAGTACTCTTGGCAGTGGGCTTACAAGGAGAGGTTCGAACAGGCTGGGCTCACCGCAATACTCGGATGCGGATTTGACCCAGGCGTGACAAGCATATACACTGCTTATGCGGCAAAGCACCACTTCGACGAGATACAGTATCTTGACATCGTTGACTGCAACGCTGGCGACCATCACAAGGCTTTTGCCACTAACTTCAACCCAGAAATCAATATCCGTGAGATTACGCAGAAAGGTCTATACTGGGAGAACGGACAATGGGTCGAGACCGAACCTCTCGAGATACATCAGCCTCTCACATATCCTGAGGTTGGTCCAAAAGAGAGCTACCTGCTGCATCATGAAGAGATAGAGAGTCTGGTCAAGAACTATCCTACTATCAAGCGTGCGCGCTTCTGGATGACATTTGGAGAACAGTATCTCAAGCACCTCGACGTGATACAGAACATAGGTATGTCTCGTATCGACGAGATCGAATATGAGGCTCAGGCTGTAGACGGCAGCGGACCTGTCAAAGTGAAGATTGTACCGCTGCAGTTCCTCAAGGCTGTATTGCCTAATCCTCAGGAACTGGGTGAGAACTACGAAGGACAGACAAGTATCGGCTGTCGCATACGTGGTATTAAGGACGGTAAGGAACATACATATTATGTATATAACAACTGTAGCCACCGTGCAGCGTACGAAGAGACTGGTATGCAGGGCGTGAGCTATACGACAGGTGTGCCTGCAATGATTGGCGCAATGATGTTCATGAAGGGCATCTGGAAGTGTCCTGGAGTATGGAACGTGGAGGAGTTCGACCCGGACCCATTCATGGAACAACTCAACATTCAGGG
>JAZLKQ010000321.1:0-7696 GCA_045597745.1 Bacteroidaceae bacterium
AAACTAATAACCAAGATATGAATAACAAAAAGACACCATCATTAGTGATAACATGCACATTGGCATGTACTATCGCCTTCTCGTCATGTACGGGATTGTTTTCATCCGATTTGCAGGAAAGAGTAGATTCTCTTGAAAATCTTGCCGCACAGCAGGACAAAGAACTTACCGATGTCAACAACTTCATGGAGACCATATCAGAAGGACTTGACAGTATTGCCATACAGCAAGGTATGCTTCTCAGCCCACGCAACGGCGAGGGCAAAGCTACTAAGGAGGATATACGTGAGAATATTGATGCGTTTGAAAGACTCCTTGCCCGTCAGCGCATTACCATCAAGCAACTGGAAGAACAACTTGACAACAGCAATGCCAACAACAAGGCACTCAAGTCACTCATAGACCATCTCAGTTCACAGATAGAGGAGAAGGACAAGATGATTGCTCAACTACGTAAGGAACTAGAGACTAGCAAGGCCGATATTGCTGCTCTCAACGAGAAGGTGACAAACATCACAAATGAGAATGTAAATCTATCTAACGCCAATGCTCACCTTACTGACAAGGTCAGCCAGCAAGAGAATGTTATCTCAAGCCAGGCTTCACAGATCAACGAGTGCTTTATCAAGGTTGGTTCAACAAAGGAACTTAAGGCTGCAGGAATCATAGAAGGCGGTAGCCTCCTCAAGAAGAAGTCACTCAATTCTGAGAACATTAACACTGCACTATTCAAGAAGGCTGACACAAGAACAGTATCCGAGATACCTGTACCTGACAAGCCAAAGAACGTCAAGATCATGACTCAGGTGCCTGAATCATCTTACGTCATAGAGGAAGCGGCTGGCGGATCTGTGATACGTATCACCAACAAGTCTGCATTCTGGAGTCTCTCAAAGATACTTGTGGTAAGATACTAACCCACCACCTGTTCAAATAGACATAAGCAAAGGCGCGAACATCTCAATCGAAATGTTCGCGCCTTTATCTTATCGTAATACCGCATAAGCATTGGTATGTCATGTCGGCTATCTTCTCTGAATCTCCTTGACGTAAGGTATTGTCTTCAGATTGTCAATCACCTTGTCCACATCAGTTGTGTCATGTACAAATACCTGTATATTACACTCGAAGATACCTTCGTTGGTCTCTATCTCAAGCCTGCGGATATTGACATTGAGTAGCTGAGATATGACCTGCGTGATCTGATTGAGCAGACCGATCTTGTCCAGTCCCTTGAGGTAGATATTGGCAGGGAAGAACAACGTACGGTTCATGTCCCAATTGGCAGCAAGCACTCGATTGCCACGATTAGCCTTGAGTCGCTCTGCATCAGGACATTGCAACTTGTGTATGACTATCTTCTTTTCATCATCAATAAATCCCATGACAGGCTCGCCCGGTATAGGACGACAACAAGGTGCAAGCGTATATTTGTTTTGTATAGAGTCTTCGTTGAGGATGAGTGTCTGCTTGCGATCGAAGTTCTTGTCGACAATGACCTTTGTAGACTTCTTCTTGTCCGACTTGCCCTTTCTTCCAAAAGAGAACAGTCGACGCCACAGTTGAGGAGAATCATTGTCTTTCAGCGCTGCGATGTCTTCATCGCCAAGTACCACCTTACCCTGACCGATTGCAGCATACAGTGCTTCTGGCTTGGAATAGTCGTGTGCCTGACATATCTTCTCTATAGTGATGCTATCCTTCACAATGTCCTGAGCACGGAAGAACTCGTCAAGCATATCCTCACCCTTGTGGCGTGCCTCGCGCTCCTCTCTACGCAACATGGCAAGCACCTTGGTCTTGGCCTTAGCTGTTGTAACGAGATTGAGCCATGACTTGTCCACATGCTGAGACTTGGATGTCAGCACCTCGACCTGATCACCGCTCTGAAGCTTATGGCTCATTGGCACAAGCTTATGGTTGACTTTTGCCCCGATACAATGACTACCAACAAAGGTATGTATTGAGAAAGCAAAGTCAAGTGCAGTACATCCGGCAGGCATGGTCTTGATATCTCCCTTTGGAGTAAAGACAAATATCTCAGATGCAAAAAGGTTGAGCTTGATAGTATCGAGGAAATCCATGGCATCTGGCTGAGGGTCATCAAGTATCTCCTTGATAGTTGTCAGCCACTTATCCAGTTCGCCCTCGCTCGAATGGTCGACCTTTTCTCCCTCCTTGTACTTCCAGTGTGCAGCAAATCCCTTTTCTGCTATCTCGTCCATGCGACGGCTCCGTACCTGCCCCTCTATCCACTCGCCCTTATTACCCATAAGGGTGACGTGATGCGCCTGATATCCATTTGCCTTAGGTCGACTCACCCAGTCGCGCAGACGATCAGGATGAGACCTGTATATCTTGCTTACACATACATAGATGTTGAAGCAATCATTGAGCTCGGCCTGCAGGTCTGTAGGCTCGAATATGACACGTACTGCAAGTATGTCGTATATCTCCTCAAAAGGGATATGCTTGTTCTGCATCTTACGCCATATAGAATATGGAGACTTGACACGAGCCTTGATCTCGTAGCTGATGCCCATTGCATCGAGCTGAGCACGGATAGGTGCTGTAAATTCATCGAAGACTGTATTACGCTCTGCCTTTGTTGCCTCGAGCTTCTTCTCTATTACAGCGTACTCTTCCGGATGTTCGTAACGGAAACTCAAGTCTTCCAATTCGGTCTTGATACTGTTGAGCCCAAGACGATTGGCAAGGGGAGCATAGATGTAAAGTGTCTCACCTGCTATCTTATATCGCTTATTAGCAGGCTGCGAACCAAGAGTGCGCATATTGTGGAGACGGTCAGCAATCTTAATCAAGATGACGCGTATGTCATCACTCATGGTAAGCAGAAGCTTCTTGAAGTTTTCCGCCTGTGCCGATGCATGATCACCAAATATTCCTCCAGAGATTTTTGTCAGGCCATCGACTATCTGAGCAATCTTTGCGCCAAACATGTTCTCTATATCCTCTACCGTATAGTCAGTATCTTCCACCACATCATGTAGAAGTGCAGCACATATAGAGGTCGAACCAAGCCCCATCTCCGTACTAACTATCTGCGCCACAGCAAGCGGGTGCATGATATAAGGTTCACCAGAGAGTCTGCGCACTCCCTTGTGTGCATGTTTGGCAAAATTGAACGCCTTGGTGATAATCTCAACCTTCTTGCGGTGCTTGCTTGACACGTATGAATCTAACAGGCACTTGAAGGCATCGTCTACCATCTTGTCCTCGATTTCTTGCTTTGACAATGTGTTTTCTTCTAAGGTATTATTCATATCAACTGACTTTATAATCATTGACATTAAGGCGTATTATCTTATTTATCTTCTTCTCCTATATCCCCATCGTCTTCCCGAACTTCCGTTTGATGAAGATGATGCAGACGAAGAACTTGATGAAGATGATGAACTTGATGAAGCAGAAGAGCTTGATGACCCCTCCATATCTTCAGTCACTGCACGACGTACAAGCGCACCATTTCTATTGCTATATATCGCATCTTCATTTGTAACAAACGCCTCTATAGACTTCATCGGCATACGAAGCACATAGTTCTTAGGTACTACATCCTTGCGATACTGCGGATTGAGCACACGCAACTCATCGACGCTGATGTCACATGCTCTTGATATCTGAGCAAAGCTTACATCTCTTGCAACCTTTACGGTATCAGATTCGGCAGGCAATGTAGCCGTCTTTGGGACAATGCCGTGCTCGCAATAATAGTTCATGATGTATGTGGCTGCAATAAATGCTGGTACATATCCACGAGTCTCACGAGGCAAGTAATTGTATATCGTCCAGTAATCTTTGTGCTCTTTGTCTCCTGCACGTGCCAAAGCCTTCATCACATTACCCTCACCACAGTTGTATGCCGCAATACAAAGCCCCCAATCTCCAAATCTGCGATAAAGGTCCTTAAAGTACTTGGCTGCGGCTTCACTTGACTTGATAGGGTCACGCCTCTCATCGACAAGCGTGTTGACTTCAAGACCAAAACGCTTACCTGTGGCAAGCATAAACTGCCAAAGTCCTGCTGCGCCAACAGGAGATGTTGCAGTAGGACGCATAGCAGACTCTATAACTGGCAGGTACTTGAGCTCAAGTGGAAGTTCGTATTTCTCCAAGGCTTCTTCAAATATCGGCATATAGAAGTTAGAACTGCCAAGCATTGTTGATACAGAACTACGCATCTTGTTGCTGTACGTATTGATATACTTGCGAGTGACATCATTGAGAGGCATCTCTATTGTTGTAGGAATACGTGACAGACGATCTATGATGAGTTTGTCATCATACGACAAGTCACGTGCCACTCCCTCTGCCTCAGACAGATTGAGCTTGTTGGCATAGTCCTGCATAAGTTCGTCTTCTGTCACCATCATTGCACTTGGCATGTCAAACTCCTCGACCTTTATACTATCGTCTGCCACACTTATCACTTCTTCCTGGGCATAAGACTGTAGACCGAAGATTGATGCCAATACTAATACTAAAGAATATTTCTTCATACTTAACTCTTTTCTCGTTTTATTTGTTGTTAGAACGATATGCTACATTGCACACCGTACGAATTGGTTGATAAATAGTTGCGTGTTGCCTGATTGTAATCATTTATAACAGACGGTCTTATCTTCATGCTAAGATCTCTACTTATGTCAAAACTTGACAACTCGGCATCCACGTATGCATCGACGATTGACAGTGCATATACTCCTATCATAAAGAACACACTCATATCTCTATATCGTCTGTAGTAGTTTTTCTTTCGCTTAAACAACTCCTTTAGACGCGTCATGTTTGCATCAACATCGTATGACGGAGGTATGAAGTTCATGTAACTCTTGGTATTAGGGTCGTCATCCATGATGTCTATATATGCTTGTGAATAGTCACGGTACATGGTATTGTTCCAGTTGAACGCATATAGACACCCTAAAAATCCTCCATACACAATCGGAAGTTTCCAGTATTTTCTATTGTATATCTGTCCTCCTCCTGGAAATACAATGGAAAGCCATAACGCTTTCTTTGGATCAGGGACGAAAGGACCTTTGACTTTCTCCTCCTTGCTAACTGCTAATGAGTCCGCCACCAGATTGAGTCTAATTGAATCTTCGCGCTGTAGTTCAGGAATCTCTACTATGTCCTCAGCATGTATCAGCGAATCCTCTTCTGACACAATTCGTTGCTGCTCTGCTAAAGGTTTGCTTACACTATCATTGTACAAGACCGAATCTGCCTTTACATCTACCTTTCTCTCTCGCTTCAGTCTTGCAGAAGGTACTGATACCGACAATGAGTCCTGTGCCTCTATCGCCATTGCGGAAATCAGGAACAGCACCATTACGGCTATATACTTACTATATGTTGTATATCCTATACTCAGCACCTTAATTAATTATTAAATGATGTTTGTGGATTATTTTGTTATTATAGACAATATACGCTTCAGTTCATCTTCTGACGCAAAATCTATTGTAACCTTTCCCTTACCATTTGCACCTGTAGACAACTTAACCTTAGTATTAAGGCTACGCTGCAATGTATCGCAAATAGACTTGTATTCATCAGAAAGTATCTGCTTCTTGGAAGCTCTCTTTGCAAGTGACTTGTCATTAGATTCACCTTCATTGATTGCTTTAATCAGTTCCTCTACCTTGCGTACGGAGTAACCATGCTGCTGAATCTCCTTAAACATCTTAACCTGATCTTTTGGATCGTCCAATGCAAGCAGAGCACGTGCATGTCCGTTGTCAATCTCTCTATTCTGCAAAGCCAACTGTACAGGTGCTGGCAACTTAAGCAGACGGAGATAATTAGCAATAGTAGTACGCTTCTTGCCTACTCTCTCGCTGAGTTTCTCTTGAGTCAGTCCGTACTCATCAATCAGATGCTGATAAGCAAGCGCAATCTCGACAGAATTGAGTTCCTGACGCTGAATATTCTCAATAAGCGCCATCTCCATGACATTCTCATCGTCCGCTGTGCGTATATATGCAGGCATTGCCTTCAGGCCTGCAAGCTGAGACGCTCTCCAACGACGCTCACCTGCTATGATCTGGTATCTGCCGTCATCCATCTTGCGGAGTGTGATAGGCTGGATAATGCCAAACTCTGCAATAGAATCAGACAACTCCTGAAGCAGTTCCTGATTGAACTCATGACGAGGCTGATTAGGATTTGCATCAATCAGTTCGATAGGAATCTCATTTATTGTAGATGACCCCTCAGGCTCAATATTTTCAGTTGAGATCAAGGCATCAAGTCCATTACCTCCGAAACTCAGACCACGTCCAAGCGCATTGTTATATTTTTTCCTTACAGCCATTTACTGCGTATCTTTTTGTTTTATTCTATTACTTATAACTATTACATTATCCCCTTGACAGTATCTCTTTTGCAAGAAGGACATAACTCTTGGCGCCAGTCGATGTGGCATCATACAATATACATGGTATTCCATGACTTGGAGCCTCACTCAACTTCACGTTTCTCTGTATGACAGTCTTAAATACAAGCTCCTGGAAATGTCGTTTAACCTCTTCATATATCTGATTGGCAAGACGAAGACGAGAGTCATACATAGTCATGAGGAATCCCTCTATCTCAAGAGCAGGGTTAAGCTTTGACTTAATAATCTTTATGGTATTAAGCAACTTGCTAATGCCTTCGAGTGCAAAATATTCGCACTGCACAGGAATTATAACCGAATCTGCAGCTGTTAGAGCATTGACTGTAATAAGTCCTAACGAAGGAGAACAGTCTATAAGTATAAAGTCATATTCCTTCTTTAGAGGTTCGAGTACATTCTTGAGCACCTTTTCTCTATGCTGTATCTCAAGCATCTCAATCTCAGCGCCAACAAGGTCAATATGACTTGGAATGATGTCGAGACCTTCAACGTCTGAAGTATAAATTGTTTCGTGGGGATCTACCTTACTTACAAGGCAATCGTAAATAGATGTGTCTACCTGCTGAATATCAACACCAAGACCTGATGATGCATTTGCTTGCGGATCTGCATCAATAAGAAGCACATGCTTCTCGTGCATAGCTAACGAAGCTGCAAGGTTGATTGCTGTCGTCGTCTTTCCTACTCCACCCTTCTGATTTGCTAAAGCAATTATTTTACACATATCATCCTATTATTTCATTCAATTCTTCTACAATAAAACACGTATTCCTTTTTGATAGTGCAAATATACATCTTTTCAATGAGACTAAACTACTTTTTAAGTTTTTTTAGACGTCACTTTGTGTTAGTATAGCCATCTGCTTTAAGCAAATCAATAATCTTTAACTTAAAATCACCTTGAATAAGGATTTCACCATCTTTCATTGCACCACCAACACCACACTTCGTCTTTAGCATCTTAGCCAAGACCTTCATGTCATCTTCTTGACCCACAAATCCTTTGACCATAGTAACAGTCTTTCCTGCTCGACCGCTCTTTTCTACAAACACGCGAAGCTTTTGCTGATTTTTAGGCAATGTCTCTTCTTCTACAAGTTCATCTGTTTCAAATTCATAATCCTGATTTGTAGAATAAACCATTCCCAATCGATGCTTCCAATCGTTATCTTTCTTCATATTGATATCGTTATATACATAAAAAAAGAGATTGAACTATCTGTCAACCTCTTTCATAATTGTTAAGTGGGCGTTGACGGATTCGAACCGCCG
>JAZLKQ010000322.1:0-9164 GCA_045597745.1 Bacteroidaceae bacterium
CCTGTCAGGTATCGCTATTCCACCTAACAAACCTATCGTGGGCGAGAGTGTCTTCACGCAGGTGGCAGGAGTTCATGCAGACGGTGACAACAAGAACAACCTCTATTGCAATGACCTGCTACCAGAGCGCTTTGGCCGTAAGCGCGAATATGCACTCGGCAAGAACTCTGGTAAGGCTAATATCCTCAAGAACCTTGAAGAACTTGGACTTGAACTTACCCCTGAGCAGACTCGTCGTGTCACCGACCGTATCATCGAACTTGGAGACAAGAAGCAGATAGTTACGCAGGAGGAATTGCCGTATATCGTCAACGATGTGCTCAAGCATACAGCACCAGATGACAAGGTCAAGCTCATCAGTTATATGGTCAGTACAGCATATGGTCTCAAGCCAATGGCGAGCGTGAAGCTTGAGGTGGACGGTCAGATATTTGAGGAGTCGGCTATGGGCGATGGTATGTACGACGCGTTTGTGCGAGCTGTACGACATATATATAAGAATAAGCTTGAGCGTCCATTCCCTTGGCTTACCAACTATGCAGTGAGCATCCCTCCTGGCGGACGTACAGATGCGCTCGTGCAGACTACAATATCGTGGACATTCAACGAGAAGGCTTACCGTACACGTGCTCTTGATGCTGACCAGACAGAGGCAGCCATCAAGGCTACAATCAAGATGCTCAACTTGATAGAGGAATAGGCACCTCTTAATGACGAATAACAATCAAATAATATATACTTTATGGAACTTAAAATTGCAGTATTGGCCGGTGATGGTATCGGTCCAGAGATTATGGAGCAGGGCGTTGCAGTAATGAGCGCCGTAGCAGAGAAGTATGGTCACAAGGTAAGCTACAAGGAGGCGCTTTGTGGTGCACATGCTATCGACGAGGTAGGTGATCCATTCCCAGAGGAGACTTTCCAGACTTGTATGGAGGCTGATGCAGTGCTCTTCGCATCTGTTGGTGATCCTAAGTTTGACAACAACCCAAATGCTAAGGTGCGTCCAGAGCAGGGACTCCTCGCTATGCGCAAGAAGCTCGGCCTCTTTGCAAATATCCGTCCTGTCACAACATTTGACTGCCTTGTACACAAGTCTCCACTTAAGGACGAACTCGTACGTGGCGCAGACTTCATCTGTATCCGCGAGCTCACTGGCGGTATGTACTTCGGCGAGAAGAAGGAAGGCAATGACTATGCATACGATACAAACGCTTATACTCGCGCAGAGGTAGAGCGCATACTCAAGGTTGCTTACCAGTATGCTATGCAGCGCAACAAGCATCTTACTGTAGTCGACAAGGCTAATGTGCTCGCATCAAGCCGCCTCTGGAGAGCTGTCGCACAGGAGATGGCTCCACAGTATCCTGAGGTTAATACAGACTTCATGTATGTGGACAATGCTTCTATGCGTATGATACAGGAGCCAAAGTTCTTTGACGTAATGGTTACAGAGAATACTTTTGGTGACATCCTTACAGACGAAGGTTCATGCATCACAGGTTCGATGGGTCTCCTTCCATCAGCATCTACGGGTGAGCACACACCAGTGTTCGAACCAATCCATGGCAGCTGGCCACAGGCTAAGGGCCTCAATATCGCCAACCCACTTGCACAGATACTCTCTGTAGCAATGCTCTATGAGTACTTCAACCTCAAGGAGGAAGGTGCTATCATACGTGAGGCTGTCAACGCTTCTCTTGACCAGAATGTACGTACTCCTGAGATTCAGGTAGAGGGTGGTGCAAAGTACGGCACTAATGAAGTTGGTCAGTGGATAGTAGACTATATAAAGAATAAGTAAGTCGAAAGTCTATCGTGACTATATATATAAGGTAAGGGGCGTTCCACTCGGAACGCCCCTTGTTTTGTAATAGAAGCAGCACACACAGATGATAATATCGCCTGAGATGTGTTGCTGTATGGTATGCTTTATCCGTAGATGATCTTGCCGTTCTCGTCAGTATTCTCTGCAATGAATGACTTGTTGTACTGAGTCATGCCGCGGAGTGACATACCCATGTTGCTGAATCCTCCGTCGTGGAAGAGTGTCTGCATAGTGACCTTCTTGGTGAGGTCAGAGAACATGACGATACAGTAGTCAGCACATTCGTCTGCACTGGCGTTGCCGAGTGGTGACATACGGTCAGAGAAGTCATAGAGACCGTCAAATCCCTTGATGCCACTACCAGCAGTAGTGAATGTTGGTGACTGAGATATAGTGTTGATACGTACACCCTTCTCACGTCCGTAGATATAACCGAAGCTACGTGCGATGCTCTCGAGCAGGCTCTTTGCGTCAGCCATGTCGTTGTATCCGAAGAATGTACGGTGTGATGCCACGTATGTGAGTGCGAGGATGCTACCGCCCTCAGTGATAGCGTCGAGCTTCTTTGCCACCTGTATCATCTTGTGAAATGAGATAGCGCTGATGTCGAGCGTCTTGTCGAGGAGATCGTAGTCAAGGTCGTCGTAAGTACGCTTCTTGCGCATGTTGGCGCTCATCGCACATGAGTGGAGCACGAAGTCTATCTTGCCACCGAGTGCCTTCTGTGCCTCGACAAAGAGGTTCTCCAAGTCTTCGACACTTGTAGCGTCAGCAGGTATGACTGTGGCGTTGGTCTTGTCAGCAAGTTCGGAGATAGTACCCATGCGACATGCCACTGGAGTGTTGGTGAGTACGATCTGAGCACCTTCTTCGACAGCTCTCTCAGCTACCTTCCATGCGATACTTGCGTCATTTAATGCTCCGAAAATAATTCCCTTTTTACCTTTTAATAAATTGTAACCCATTGTCATCAATTGTTTATGAAGCTTGCACCTCGGGCCGTATAGTCTTGTACCTCAGTCACAAACTTACGTTATTATCCTAAAACTGGGTGCAAAGTTACAATATTGTCTGCACACAACCAAAGATAGTTGTGCGAAAAAGCACCCGTCTTACTCTATATCAATGAAAGTATGACTAATTGTACCTAAATAATGGGCATAAAATATACATACGTTCGACGAAGCTTCGACATACGTATGATCAGGCTTCGACATACGTATGACGGAGCTTCATCATACGGTCGATGCAAAATAGTAGTCCGGACGCTCATTGCTGAACGTCCGGACCTGTACGTATATGTCGACTTGTATGTTACTTCACCACATGCGTGCTGAGAGCCCTGACATATTCCATGTGAGGGTTGTTTTCGATGGTATCTTCCTTGGCGGATATATTGTCGAGATGAGTGACGAGTGCTGCTTCCTTAGTACATGGCAGTACTGGTGACCCGTACTCGAGCATACCGTGATGAGCAAGTACGCAATGTACGATAAAGTTGATGGTGCGCTTATTGGCGGCCTTCACCTCGACGGTGTCTGACTCATTGACGAGCAGTTCTCTGAGCAGGTTGTTGAGGTAGTTGGCGGACATGTATATATGACCAAGCAGGTACATATATTCCTGCGTCTCACCCTCTCTGTTGTATTCTAAGAGCTTGCCCCAATCGTGGAACAGTATGGCGATGGCACAGTACTCTATCTTGATAGGATAGGGTAGCGAAGGTATGATGCCGGCAAGCATGTTGAGCATCTGATAGGTGTGATTGAGCAGTCCACCCTTGAATGCATGATGTACGCTTGTTGCTGCAGGGTGGCAGGAATATGGCTTGTATAGTGCACCTGCCTGTTGCTTGAAGAAGTCACACAACGTCTGCTTGACCTCAGGCGTCAGTCCTTCGTCTGCTATCGGGCTGTTGGCAAGTTCGATGAGTCTGTCCACGCACTTGTCCCAGTCCTCACGGCTGATAGGATGCGGCACGAGGTCATAGAGTGGATCACCGCTGATGGCGTTGTCGCCGGGGAACATTTTCTCCTTGTAGCACTTGCGGCCAAAGTCATCAATGAGGATTTCCTCAAACTGTACTGTCTGCCCGACCTGTGGGGCTTCGTTAGGCGATAGTCCCCAGACGATGAGGCTAAACACGTTGTCCTTGGCTGACGCTACCTTTAGTTCCGCATAGTCACGCTGGTTCTTGTCTTTCTTGTTAGTACGACTTGTGACTATATATCTTGTACTGAAGTCTCGTATAGTTGGCATGTGCTATGATATATGGTTGATACTGAATGCAAATGTACACAAAAGTATCAAGAATACAAGCGTAATGGCCTATTATTAAAAAGGTATGTTGGCAGATTGACGTAAAATCAATATATTTGCAACAATATAAGAAACTGCTAACGACATGAAGACTACGAACAACAAACTTTTCAGATGGCAGGTACTGACACTGCTCCTCGCATGTGTGACAAGTGCCAGTGCACAGGCACCTCTACGACTGTGGTATGAGAATCCTGCCAAGTATTGGACAGAGGCATTGCCTATAGGCAACGGACGCATCGGTGCGATGGTATTTGGAGATGCAGAGCACGAACTCATGCAGCTCAATGAGTGTACATTGTGGTCAGGCAAACCTAACTCTCCATCGGTCAATCCTACGGCTTATGACAACCTCAAGCCTCTACGCGAGGCACTCGACAAGGGCGACTATGCGGCTGCTGACAAGTATGCGCGCAAGATGCAGGGGTACAACTCACAGAGGTATCTGCCACTTGCTGACCTGCATATATATCAGCGCTATGGTGGTAAGGGCAAGGCCTATGACTACAGGCGTGAGCTGTCTCTCGACGAGGCGACTGTATCGTGCACGTACGGCAAGGACGGTGTCAATTATACCCGCCGTTCATACACGTCGGCACCAGACAATGCCATGATAGTAGAGATGACAGCGAGCAAGCCAGCTTCGGTAAGTGCAGACATCAGGCTCACTACACAGCTAACCCAGTGCTCCACTGATACCAATCTCGTGGCTCCTAACGGCAGCGACGAACTCATACTGCATGGCACGCTCAGCGATGGCGGTATGCGCTATCAGACTATAGTCAAGGCTAAGGCTGAGGGTGGACACGTGACTGCTGACGCCTTTGGTATACATGTGACCAACGCAGACAAGCTGGTGTTGTACGTGACAGCGGCTACGAGCTTCAACGGATATAACAAGAATCCACAGACGCAAGGCAAGGATGAGTCTGGCATATCTCGCCGACTTATGGACGGCGTGGTAGCGAAGTCGCTTGCAGACGTGAGGGATGCGCACGTCAAGGACTTCAAGAAGTACTTTGACCGTGTGACACTGGACATCGTCGATACGACATACAACAAGGTCAACGACCGTCTGCCATCTGACCTGCGCCTCAAGCTATATAGTTATGGTAACTATGACCCACAGCTCGAGACGCTCTTCTTCCAGTATGGACGTTATCTCCTCATATCATCGTCACGTGAAGGAGGAACTCCTGCCAATCTGCAGGGTATATGGAACAACTACATCTTCCCGCCATGGAGCAGTAACTATACCATCAACATCAATGCGGAGATGAACTACTGGCCTGCTGAGTCGGGCAACATGTCAGAGATGCATCTGCCTATGCTCTCGTGGATCAAGGACCTGGCAAAGGCTGGCGAGGCTACTGCCAAGGAGTACTATCATGCACGTGGTTGGGTGGCTCACCACAATAGTGACATCTGGTGTCTTACCAATCCTGTAGGTCAGCTTGGCAAGGAGGAACCGTTGTGGTGCAACTGGCAGATGGGCGGCAACTGGGTATGCATGGACTTGTGGGAGCACTACCAGTATACGGGCGACAAGAAGTTTCTTAGGGAAGACGCTTATCCCGTCATGAAGTCTGCTGCCTTGTTCTGCCTCGACTGGATGCAGGAGAAGGATGGTTATCTCATCACTTCGCCTTCATCATCACCAGAAAACTACTTTGTGGTCTCTGGTAAGAAATATGCGGTGACTAAGGGGGCAACGATGGATTTGGCAATAATCCGCGAGCTATTTAACAACCTGATACTTGCCAGTGAGGTGTTGGGAACAGATGCTTCGTTTCGCAATCTGCTGAAGGAGAAGGTCAACAAGATACATCCATATCAGATAGGCAAGCAGGGACAGCTGCTCGAGTGGCTCGACGAACATCAGGAGGACGACCCTCATCATCGTCACCTCTCACATCTGTTTGGACTGCATCCGGGACATTCTATCACACCGCTACATACTCCTGAGTATGCAGCAGCGTGCAACCGTACATTCCAGATACGAGGTGATGCCGGTACAGGATGGAGCAAGGGATGGAAGATCAACTTTGCCGCTCGTCTGCTTGACGGCAACCATGCATACAAGATGATACGTGAGATACTTGACTATGTCGACCCAGAGAAGAGTAATCACGGAGGAACATATCCTAACTTCTTTGACGCACATCCACCATTCCAGATTGACGGTAACTTTGGTGCTACAGCAGGTGTCATCGAGATGCTGCTGCAGAGTCACAACAGTAGCGGAGTGGCTAAGGACAAGACTATCGGCTACGAGTTGCATCTCCTGCCTGCACTCCCTGATGCATGGTCATCGGGCGAAGTGAAGGGACTCAAGGCGAGGGGCAACTACGAGGTGGGTATCAAGTGGGCTGATCACAAGTTGCAGGAAGCTGTCATCAAGTCTAACGTCGGAGGCGAATGTACTATACGCACATCATGCCCAGTGAGCATAGCAGGAGTGAACAGCACATGCAGGGTTGACGGCAAGTACTTCGTGCTGACATTCCATGCGGAGAAGGGCGCAGAGTATAAGGTGGTTGGCAATTGACAAGGTAATAACAATTAAACATATATATACAACAAATCATTTGACGCACTACTTGGAGACTCTCTCCTGCATAGTGCATAAAAGTACATCAACATCATGATGAAGAAACCATTAGTTATTGCGGCAGCGTTGGCATTGACCACATGTCTGCCCGCATGGTCCCAGAGCGAAATATACCCTGGACATTTTGACCTTGAGGAAGTGACGTTGCTCGATGGTCCTTTCAAGACCGCCATGGAGCTCAATGTCAATGTTCTCATGCAGTATGACACGGACAGGCTGCTGACGCCATTTGTCCGACAGGCAGGTCTGTCTGACAAGTCTGGCAGTAAGTATTCTGGTTGGGTGAGCAAACATCCGTCGTTCTCCAACTGGGGACTGAGCAACTGGTCGCTCGAAGGTCATGTAGGCGGTCACTATCTGACGGCATTGGCATTGGCGTATGCCGCAAGTCACGATGAGGCTACGAAGACCAAGATCATGGAGCGTATCACTTATATGATAGACGTATTGAAGGACTGTCAGGATGCATACGCGGACAATACGTCGGGCTTAAAGGGATTTATCGGTGGACAGCCTATCAACACGGCTTGGACTGACCTCTACAGCGGAAGTACAGGTACATTTGCCCAGTATGGCGGTTGGGTGCCATTCTACTGTCAGCACAAGGTGCTTGCAGGTCTGCGTGACGTGTACCTCTATACTGATGGCAGTACAGCAGAGACTGCCAAGGAACTCTATCGTGGGCTCTGTGACTGGAGCATCAAGGTGGTATCAAGACTCGATGCCAACACCATGCAGTATGTGCTCGGTTGGGAGCATGGTGGTATGAACGAGACACTTATCGATGCATACAAGATATTTGGCGACACCAAGTATCTTACCGCTGCCAAGAAGTACAGTCATCAGTCGATGATTGACGGTCTGCAGTCGCTCAACGTCTCATTCCTCAGTGGTAAGCACGCCAATACTCAGGTGCCTAAGTATATAGGATTTGAACGTATATACGAGGAGGACAGGTCGATGACATCATATCGTAAGGCTGCGGAGAACTTCTGGACTGATGTTGCAAACAACCGCACCGTGTGCATTGGCGGTAATTCAGTCAACGAGCACTTCCTCGGCACAGATGGTACGCCTTACGTCGAGCAGATGGATGGACCTGAGAGCTGTAACACCAACAACATGCTGAAGTTGAGCGAAAACATCTTCGACCGCACTCACGACGCTAAATATGCGGACTTCTATGAGTCTGCCATGTGGAACCATATACTCTCGACACAAGACCCTAAGACTGGTGGATATGTGTACTTCACACCTCTACGTCCTCAGTGCTACAAGATATACTCACAGGTCAACAAGGGCATGTGGTGCTGTGTAGGTACAGGTATGGAAAATCACTCTAAGTACGGACACTTCGTATATACACACTCTACACAAGGTGCAGATACACTATTTGTCAATCTTTTCACAGCGAGTGAACTTAATTCGGAGAAGTATGGAATCCGCCAAGAGACTCAGTTCCCTTACGAGCAGAAGACAACAATCACAGTCACTAAGCCAGGCAACTTCGTGCTTGCTGTACGTAAGCCTAAATGGGTAGACGGCAAGGCGGCGAAGTATACTTGCTATAGCCGCAACTGGAAGGCTGGCGAGACTGTTGAGGTCGAACTGCCTATGTCATTGAGTTATGAGGCATGTCCTAATCTCAACGAATACGTCGCATTCAAGTATGGTCCGATACTTCTCGGCGCAAGGACTACACGTGGCACGACTACTGAGGGAAATATCAACGACCAGTTGAAGCGTGAGACGTTGACCAACGAATATGCGGGTGAGGGACGTATGGACCACTCTGAGAATAGCATGACAAGTTCGAAGCCTCTATCTACGGCTCCTATGCTGATATGCGAACGAAGCAAGGTGCTTGACCGTATCACAGTCGATGAAGCGTCTGCCAAGACACTTAGATTTACTATCGATGTGTCACGCACCGACAAGGCGGACTACCAGTGGACAAAGCTCCTTCTTCAGCCATACTACACTATACATCACTCACGCCTCATGAACTACTGGTACCAGCAGACGGAGGAAGAGTACAAGAACAGCAGTTGGGCTCAGGAAGAGGCAGCTAAGGCTGCGCTTGAGTCACGCACTATAGACTTTGTCGCTACAGGTGAGCAGCAGAGTGAGGCAGGGCATGACTATGCATACTCCAACAATTCGTCTAAGGGGCAATATAAGGGTGAGTACTATCGCGACGCACAGGCGGGAGGCTTTATCCAGTATACCTTATTTAATAAGACAGGCGCAACAGACAGCCTTTCCATCATTTGCAGATTTACCACAGCGGTCAATGGACGTAAGGGTACGCTCAAGGTGGCTGGAGTGAAGGTAGCCGACATAACGATATCTAAGGACCACGCTGCCGACGACAACGGCTTCTACAATATGGAGATACCTCTGCCG
>JAZLKQ010000323.1:0-1844 GCA_045597745.1 Bacteroidaceae bacterium
TTCGTCATACGTATGTTGAGGCTTCGTCATACGTATGTTGAGGCTTGATCATACGTATGTTGAAGCTTTGTCGACCGTATGTTGAAATCGTTGTCATACGCACCTCATACAGTTTGTTGATATTCCTGTGTATTTCATTGTCAGTTCATCGCTCGTTTATCAAATTAATTTGTACCTTTGCAAGGGAGATAATTATAATAGTATAGAACCGAATGATTAATAACGCAATACGATGAACATTATCATAAAAGATATTGATAGCATAGGCGAGGCAGCCCGTCAGTTTGTTAGTGAGATGGGCGATGCTACTGTATATGCATTCTATGGCAAGATGGGGGCTGGCAAGACGACCTTCATCAAGGCAGTGTGTGAAGAACTGGGTGTAAAGGATGTCATCAATTCGCCGACCTTTGCCATCGTCAACGAATATATGGACGGCAAGGGCTGTCCTATCTATCACTTTGACTTCTACCGCATCAAGCGTCAGGAAGAAGTCCTTGACATTGGTTATGAAGACTACGTATATAGCGGTAACGTCTGCTTTATGGAGTGGCCTGAGCTGATAGAGGACTACCTGCCAGAGGATGTGGTGAGGGTCACTATAGAAGAGGTGGAAGATGGTAGCAGGACAGTAAGAAGTTGACAGTAGGCACTATGGAAGACTTTATTCATCTACACGTACATACACATTACTCGATACTTGACGGCATGTCCAAGGTCAGCGACCTCGTGGACAAGGCTGTGGAGGATGGCATGAAGGGCATGGCTCTGACTGACCACGGCAACATGTTTGGCATCAAGGATCTGTTTGACTATTGCGGCAAGATCAACAAGGGCAGAAAGAAAGAAGGTCTCGAACCGTTTAAGCCTATCTTCGGTTGTGAGATGTATGTCGCACGCCGCAACAAGGAGGATCAGGTGGCCAACATGGGCGACCGTGGCGGTAATCACCTCATAGTACTTGCGAAGAACAAGAACGGGTACCGCAATCTGATAAAGCTCGTCTCCCGTGCATGGGTAGACGGGTACTATGGTCGTCCACGTACTGACAAGAAGGACTTGGAGATGTACCACGAGGACCTCATAGTCAGTTCGGCATGTCTTGCAGGCGAACCACAGGAGCTGATACGCAGGGCATTGCGCCGTGAGAAGTTTGCTAACGAGCGACTGTCGTCAGACGAACTATTTGCCAAGGCGGATGAGGCGGTACGCTGGTACAAGAGCGTCTTCGGCGACGACTACTATATGGAGTTGATGCGTCACGAGGTCAAGGACCCGAGCGTGGTGGCCAATCGACAGACATACGAAGAGCAGATGGCTATAGAGAAGTATCTCATAGACTTGGCAAGGAAGCATGATGTCAAGCTCGTCTGCTCCAATGACTCGCACTTTACCAACGAGGCTGATGCTGAGGCGCATGAGCACCTGCTCTGTATCAGCACGGGCAAGCGTATAGCCGACCCTCACATGCTGTACTCTAAGCAGGAGTGGTTTAAGACCAAGGCAGAGATGAATGCCATCTTTGCCGACATGCCAGAGGTGCTGAGCAATACGCTCGAGATACTTGACAAGGTAGAGACATACGACATAGAGAGCAACCCTATCATGCCGTTCTTCCCTATACCGGAGAGCTTTGGTACAGAGGAGCAATGGAGGCAGAAGTATACGGAGGCAGACCTGTTCAGGGAGTTTACTACAGATGAAAATGGCGAGAATCCGATGCCTGAAGAGGAAGGACTTTCCAAGATAAAGAAGCTCGGCGGATATGACAAGCTCTATCGCATCAAGTTTGAGGCGGACTATCTAGCCAAGCTCGCATACGAGGGAGCACAGCGCATATACGG
>JAZLKQ010000324.1:0-2306 GCA_045597745.1 Bacteroidaceae bacterium
AGACTTTACAAAACTTGGCAGACCAAAGCTATTTTTTGGCATATCACCCGGTTGTATGGACTCTATGGTCAACAAATATACAGCTAACCGCCGACTACGTAGCCAAGATGCTTACTCACCCGACGGTCGTCATGACATGAGACCTGAATATCCTACTATTGTATATACCAAGATTCTCAAGCAACTATACCCAGATGTACCTGTAGTACTCGGAGGTATAGAGGCGTCTCTTCGTAGGTTGACACACTATGACTACTGGCATGACAAACTGGAGAAGTGCATACTATGTGACTCTGGCGCTGACCTTTTGCTATACGGTATGGGAGAGAAAAGCCTTCCTTCACTTGCACGACTGCTTGCCGAACAAGACATGGAGATTGACACCAAAACATTCCGTAATCTCATGTTGCGTTATCCTCAACAGCAGACAGTCATACTCCTTGACAAAGGCGAGATACCGGGTGGCATCAAGGACACCGATATCATACTTCATTCGCACGAAGAATGTCTGAAAGACAAAAAGAAACAGGCAGAAAACTTTAGACATATCGAGGAGGAATCCAACAAATACAAGGCACAGCGCATTATACAGGGAGTTGATGGTAGATATGCTGTAGTATATCCACCATACCAACCCATGACTGGCGACGAACTTGACCGTTCGTTTGACTTGCCATATACTCGATTGCCACACCCTAAATACAAGGGCAAGACCATACCAGCATACGAGATGATTAAGTTTTCGGTCAATATGCACCGTGGTTGTTTTGGTGGTTGTGCATTCTGCACCATCTCTGCACATCAGGGCAAGTTTATTGTCAACCGTAGCAAGGAGAGCATACTCAGGGAGGTGAAGCAGATAGTGCAGATGCCAGACTTCAAGGGCTATCTCAGCGATCTTGGTGGACCATCTGCTAACATGTACTGCATGAAGGGTAAGAATCTTGATCTATGCCACATCTGCAGTCGTCCGTCTTGTATACATCCTCGTATATGCCCCAACCTCAATACAGACCACACCGCACTGCTCGACATATACAAGGCCGTAGATGCAATTCCGGGTATCAAGAAGAGCTTTATAGGCAGTGGTGTAAGATACGACTTGTTACTGCATGACACTGGCGACGAACGTATCAATCAAGTCAATCGTGAGTATACACGCCAACTCATACTACATCATGTGAGCGGTCGACTCAAGGTAGCACCAGAGCATACCAGCGATGACGTGCTGCGACTGATGCGTAAGCCATCATTTCAGCTCTTCTACGACTTCAAGCGTATATTTGACCGTGTCAACAGCGAGCATCATCTTCATCAGCAGATCATACCATACTTCATCAGCAGTCACCCCGGCTGTACACCAGAAGATATGGCAACGCTTGCTGTTGAGACCAAGGCACTCGACTTTCAGCTCGAACAGGTACAGGACTTCACCCCTACCCCAATGACAGTCAGCACGGAGACATGGTATACCGGATACCATCCGTATACACTCGAGCCTGTGTACTCAGCAAAGACACAGCGAGACAAGCTTGCTCAGCGTCAGTTCTTCTTCTGGTACAAACCCGAAGAGCGACAGCATATCATGACAGAGCTACGCCGAATGGGGCGTACTGACCTCATTGATCGTTTATTCGGCAAATCTGCAACTGATACAAACTCCCGCTATAGTACATCCAAAGATCGTAACATATATTCAGATGGAAGACGTCATGATGTACCTTCTACGCATAAAGATACGTATTCTTATAAGAAGTCGAGACGAGATCAACGAAAGAGGAGATAGAATCTCTATTCGCTATAATATATATAATAAAGTGAGGCCTATACTTGTTTTGTAGTATGAGCCTCACTTATGTTATTTATCTAAAAATGTGTAATCAACCCTGATGCTGATCACGCAAGAGGTCATTTACAGTCTTGACAGGATTGAACGTAGAAAGAGACACATCTACGAACACTGTATTCCAGTCGCTCATGGCACCATTCCATAAACCTGGAAGCTCGAGTGCCTTGAGTTCTTTACCGCTCTTACTCTTGGATGAGATAAATCCAGTCTGTGGGTCAACGTACTTGGCAAGGTCAAACTTGTTGCCTTTGTAGTCCTTGACAGCACATACGAGGTCTACAGGATTGAAGTGCGTACCTCCCTGGAACATAGCCATATACTCATCATTGTCAGTATCTATCTGGCTGCTCTCAAGTATCTGAAGTGATATGGTACCATCAGGATTGTAAGCAAGGAATGGACCACCACCTGGCTCGCCTACATTCTTGACCATGCCACATACACGCATTGGTCGGTT
>JAZLKQ010000325.1:0-5828 GCA_045597745.1 Bacteroidaceae bacterium
GTTTTTTATATAAAGCCCCTTAGTCCCTTATACATTAGCCCCACGTCAAGAACACGAGCGGTTGGATTGTTAGTTTTTGTGCAAATATAGCCATTTGCCACTAAATAACTATGATGTTTCCTGATTAAATTCCGCCAACGGGTTAGTAATATAATAAAGGTGTGCTGACCAGCGATAGATCAGCACACCTTGTGCGTATGATTAGACTATAAAAGTCGTGTCTATCAGATGAGACCAGACTTGCCGAGGAATATGAGCATCACGTATCCGATGGCGAGTCCGAAGATACCCATGATGATACCCACACGCATCATCTGCTTCTGCTCTATGAGTCCTGTAGCGTGAGCAAGCGCATTAGGTGGGGTAGAGATAGGGAGTATCATGGCGAGTGATGAGCCGAGTGCAACTCCGATGAGGAGTGTGCTGACTCCACCAAATGGTTCGAGTGTAGCCTGTGCTGACATACCTGCAAGGGCGAGGATAGGCACAAGGAGGTTGGCTGTAGCGGTGTGGCTGATGAAGTTTGCCATTGCATAGCAGAGGAGTCCACTGCCGACTATCATGAGTACTGGTGACCACTGGTCGAAAGGAATAGTCTCGATGAGGTGAGTGGCGAGGTTGGAGTCCTGGAGTGCTACGCCAAGAGCAAAGCCACCGGCTACCATCCAGAGCACAGACCAGTTGATCTCTTCGAGGTCAGTACGCTTTATCACACCTATCACGCAGAATACACCGACTGGCAACATGGCTACGACGTTGGAGTTGACTCCTGTCACCTTGTCCAGACACCACAGTATGATAGTGACGGCAAATGTGACATATACGACGATGCTTCGCCAGTCTTTCTTAGCTTCACCTTCTATCTTGAGTTCGATGGTCTTCTGCTTGAATGGGAACATCTTAATCAAGAGAAACCACGCGATGACAAGCAGCACGAGAGCGAGCGGGAGCATGAATGCCATCCACTGACCAAATCCTATGTTGAGATTGAGACCTTCTGGGTCGTTGAGGAACTTGAGTGCAATGGCGTTGGGAGGTGTACCGATAGGAGTAGCGATACCACCGATGTTGGCACCTATCGGTATGGCGAGCGCAAGACCAATTCTTCCCTTTCCATCGGCAGGAAGTGTCTTGAGCACAGGTGCAAGGAATGTGAGCATCATGGCTGCTGTGGCAGTGTTGCTGAGGAACATGGAGAAGATACCTGTCACGAGGATAAATCCGAGGAGTACCATCTCTGACTTGGTGCCGAATGGAAGGAGCATGACCTTTGCAAGCTTGACGTCGAGTCCTGTCTTGGTAGCTGCAATGGCAAGGATAAATCCTCCGATGAAGAGCATGATGATAGGGTCGGCAAAGCATGACATCAGTTTCTTGTACGACAGGAGTGTGCCAAGTGTTGCCTCGTCATACCCTTCTGTCATAAATGCGAGACTGCTGTCGCTGGCGCAGAATAGCAGGAGCACGATGACAGCGACTGATGTGTTCCATGCGGGGATTGCTTCGAGTATCCACATGAGAGTGGCAAAGCAGAATGTAGCAATGACTCTTTGCTCTACGATGGTGAGGTTGTCAATACCAAACCACTCCGCCGGTATATTCCACAACACTATGAGCATGATAGTAGCTATGATAAGCTTGACAGCGTTAGTCACAGCTTTTTTATCTCGAAGCGCATATTTGGCGTCACGACGCTTTACTTCAAGATTGTAACCGATAAACGTCTTAAACATGTTTTATTATAATTATTTGATTTATTGTGCAAAGAGCATGAAATAGGCATAATCTATATGTCCTGCAATATGATAATTGCTTGATGAAATCAGCGTTTTTAAGGTAATTTACACTGTTGACGTGCCGCCGACAGTTATTGTAGCATTGGACATTCCGATTGCAAAATTAATTAATTATAGTGTAAACGCCATCGTGACGAGTCACTTTTTTCAAAATTATTTGTTCTATTCGACTAAACCATATACCTTTGCATTATATTCATTTATGCACATAGCGATAGCTGGTAACATAGGAAGCGGCAAGACCACTCTCACGAGGATGCACGTATCTTTGCCCCCAATCTGCATGGTATGGGACTGATGTCTGATCGTTACTTTGACAACTACACTGACTTATTTGACCTCATGATTATACAGACAACGGATGACATATATACAGACATTGATATAAATATAAACAATTAATAATTAGATATATGAAGAAGTTTGCTTTATCTTTACTTACATTGCTCGTACTTGTGTTATGTACTGACAACAAGACGTTTAGTATCGAAGGTCGTCTACAAGACGGAGTGTCGGTTGACAAGATATACATAGGTGTACTTGACAGTACGCAGGAAGAGTTGGCGTTTGTTGATTCAATAGATGTGATCAATGGCGAGTTCTCGTATTCGTACGAAGCTACAGACATTGCAACTATACAGATGGTTGGTGGTAGTAATGCTGAGTCGGAGTTTCAGCTGTCAAGTATCGTTGTACCAGGCGAGACACTTAAATTGATAGTTAATAAAGATGATGTAGAGTATGGTGGTTCAACCATTTACGT
Source organism: Bacteroidaceae bacterium (assembly GCA_045597745.1). Classification (GTDB taxonomy): domain Bacteria; phylum Bacteroidota; class Bacteroidia; order Bacteroidales; family Bacteroidaceae; genus Minthosoma. The sequence continues at coordinate 2,560 of JAZLKQ010000325.1, forward strand.
CCAGTCCAACGAGGCGTACAAGTCATTGCATGATTATGACATAAACTTCTCACAGGGCGTACGTGCATACGAGGAAAAGGCAAATGATGCAGATGCAGACGTGGATAAGTTGCGCCAGGAGTTTATGGAATACATAGATGAAATGGGCGCAAAGCAGGTCACTATCGTAAAGAATTACATCAAGGCACATGCTGATGAAGAGGGTGGTGTAATACTTCTCACTCAGGTGTTGTGGAGCGATGAGTTTGAAGATATAGTCTCTTTGTTTAGCGACAATGTACGTCAAGGCAGACTCAAGACATACATTAACACATTGATAGAGGTAGCAAAGGTCAAGAGCGCAGAATACAGTGAAGCAGACGAAAGCGACGGCTCGTCAGGTGAAGATGTACAGGGCGAACCGATACCTGACTTTACACTTAATGACATTGATGGTAAGCCTCTCAGTCTCTCATCGTTAAGAGGACAGTATGTCGTACTTGACTTCTGGGGCACTTGGTGTGTATGGTGCATGAAGGGAATGCCAAAGATGAAGGAGTATTACACAAAGTACGCTGGCAAGTTTGAGATAGTTGGTATTGACTCTGGCGACACCAAGCAGGAGTGGAAGGCTGCCGTCAAGGAACATTCACTCACATGGAAGCATGTATATTGTCCAGAGGGCAATCCGCTTATGGAGCAATATGACATATCTGCATTCCCTACAAAGATGGTGATTGATCCTAAGGGAAATATGATATATAGGGTAGAGGGCGAAGATCCTGCATTCTACGCATTTCTCGACAAGTTGTTTAAGTAATATCAACAATACACGTCCATTGTATCAAAAATTATTGTGCCCATGCTAATTCTTTTAGAATTAATGGTTACATTTGCATTGGCTTTTCAACATTGAGCAGATGTCAGACATGATACCTGTTCGTGTTACGATAGTTGTAGTGGCTAATAAACGATGATAAATATATAAAATAACGAAATGAAAGACGTTAAAGACTTGAAGATTGCAGTAGCAGGAACTGGATATGTAGGCCTGTCTATTGCTACATTGCTATCCCAACAGCATGATGTTGTGGCTGTTGATGTTGTACCAGAGAAAGTTGACAAGATAAACAACTGTCTTTCACCTATTCAAGATGACTATATTGAGGTATACTTGAAGGGGTGCGCTGCTCTTGACGATGCAGATGTAAAGGCATTTCGTGAAGGAACTTACGACAAACCTCTCCGCGATGGATGGAACGGTAGTCTGACTGCTACACTCGATGGCAGTGCAGCGTATGCAGATGCGGATTTTGTCGTTATCGCAGCACCTACCAACTACGATCCAGTCAAGAACTACTTTGACACTTCCCATGTGGAGGAGGTCATAGAACTTGTACGTGAGGTCAATCCTAACGCTACAATGATTATCAAGTCTACGATACCTGTGGGCTATACAGAGAGCCTGTATCGTAAGTACGGACCAGAACTAAAATTGCTCTTTTCACCGGAGTTTTTGCGTGAATCAAAGGCTCTCTATGACAACTTGTACCCAAGTCGAATCATCGTCGGCGCTCCAAAGGCGGCTCGATGTGGTATCAGCGAGGAGAGTGCCGAGGCATTGTTGAAAGATGCAGAGACGTTTGCCTCATTGTTGCAGGAAGGTGCCATCAAGCAGAACATAGATACACTCTTTATGGGACTGACCGAAGCAGAGGCTGTAAAGTTGTTTGCCAATACATACCTTGCACTGCGTGTAAGCTACTTCAACGAACTTGACACATACGCTGAGATGAAGGGACTCAACACACAGGCAATCATTAATGGAGTGAGCCTTGATCCTCGCATCGGTAGCCATTACAACAATCCGTCATTTGGTTATGGAGGCTATTGTCTGCCAAAGGACACCAAGCAGCTCCTGGCCAACTATGCTGACGTACCAGAGAATCTTATTGAGGCTATCGTAGAAAGCAACCGTACACGCAAGGACTTCATCGCTGACCGTGTGCTTCAGCTTGCTGGATATTACGGCTATTCATCCAACAATCAGTATGGTTCTCTTACTAATGCTGAGGAGAAAACAGTCGTTGTTGGAGTATATCGTCTTACGATGAAGTCAAACTCAGACAACTTCCGTCAGTCCTCTATCCAGGGTGTGATGAAACGTATAAAAGCTAAAGGTGCAGAGGTTATCATATATGAACCAACCCTACCAGACGGCAGCACATTCTTTGGCAGTAAGGTGGTCAATGATATAACGGCATTTAAGCAAAGGAGTCAGTCTATCATTGCCAACAGATATGACGCATCTCTTGATGACGTGATTGATAAGGTCTATACACGCGACATCTTCCGTCGTGACTAATAAATGTACCATTTCATCGGAATAATAGCTCGTTTTATTATTCCGATGAATTTTGTTTTGTACCATCTGATCGAAAGTATTATTCAGCATGAACAAGATAGACAACCTTTTCTTCGAACTCATACAGATAGCGATAGGCAATCGTGACAGATTGAGCGAGACACCGTCGGTTGATGAGTGGCGAGAGATATATGGCGTATGCAAGAAGCAGACGCTGCAGGGCATCTGTCTTGTTGGTCTGCAGCGATTGCCAAGCGAGCAGTGGCCTGACCGAAAGCTGAAGTTGCAGTGGAGCGGCATTGCCAACAAGATCATGATGAAGAATGAGGTTGCCAATCAAGAGTGCTCCGAACTTGCAGACTTCCTACGTCGCAAAGGCATGAACTGCTGTGTAATCAAGGGACAATCCAATCTTGAACTTTATACTGACGAATTAAAGCATTACCGTACACCTGGCGATATTGACATCCTCTTACGTCCAGTCAAAGGTGTTATCTCAGCTCATGAGAGCATAAAGCAATCTATATTGTGGTGCCAGCAACTGTCTGACAGGCACCATTTCAGCACACATATTACATACCATCATGCTGATATTCCATGGAAAGGGATGCTTGAAGTGGAGGCACACTACAGGGCGACGTTCCTTTGTTCACCAATGAAAAACAAGCGACTGCAGGATTGGCTTGAGCATAATGAGCAATGGACAAAGAATAGACTGCATATCAATTCCAATGGAAAGGAATGTGAATTTCCCGTGCCAGAGCTGTCGTTCAATGTCATTTATCAGCTTTTGCACATATACAAGCACCTGTTTGAGAGCGGTATAGGTCTAAGACAGCTCCTCGACTACTACATGGTGTTGAGGGCGTGGAGTGCTAAGAAAGACGGTACTGACGTCATGTCGTTGATGCATGATTTCGGCATG
>JAZLKQ010000326.1:0-9226 GCA_045597745.1 Bacteroidaceae bacterium
TGATATTGTTGTAGATAGTGTCAATAAGGTTGGCTCCGATGATCTTGTTGCCATACCCCCAGAGATATCGGAAAGACTCCTTGCACCAACGTTCAGTAGGAACCCACTTGACTGCCCACCACGTCTGAAAAAGACTTAAAAGGCTGGAGACTACACCTGTGATAACCAATGCCCAAAGACCAAGACCATTATAAGCAGCTGTAATGCCAACGATGGCTCCAATGATATGGGTGGTGACAGCAATACGAGCAGGTGTTTTAAAGTCGAGTTTGCGCTGAAGCAGGACATGCTGTGGAGTTTTGAGTGGCCCCCAAAGGAAAGTGAGTGTAGTGACTCGGATAAGCGGCGTAAGGACAGGGGTATTGTAGAAGTCTGCAATAAAAGGTGCAGAGAAGAAGAGAATAACGTACATAGTAACTCCCATTGCGATACTATAATAGAAGGCTGTTGAGAGATCTTTGGAGGTCACCTCAGGTTTTCGCACGAGAGCCTGACTAAAGCCGGAATTCATAAAGATACCTGCCACTGCAAGGAATACAGCAGGGAGTGCGGTGATACCATAATCCTGTGGTGAGAGTAGTCGCGCCATAATGATACCAACAATAAAGGTAATCACCTGATTGGCACTTTGGTTGAGAAATGTCCAGTACATTCCCACCTTGGTTTTATGTTTAAGATTCTCTTCGGGCATATTGTCGTTTTTTATCTCAAGCTCAAAGATGTTGGTTAAAGATTATGATTCACACAATGACCTACAAAATTTTCATCTTCCACATCTTTCATCCTTTTGCATAGAGTATCAAGGAATTATGAGGCGGTGAAAGATGTGAAGGATTGCTTGAGGTAATTGTTAGTATAGTAGACCTATTGACCAAATTGGCAATTTGTTGCCAACTGGTGCCTCAATATCATCAGCAAGAATATATGAATCTGACATATCTGCTATCTGCTTATAGCTTTTGCTTTCACCACCTACTTCAAAGGTATATTTTCTATCTACACGAAAGTCACCTTTCTGTTTGGAGTATTCCACCTCATGCCTTTCCATCAGTTGATTTACAACAAATGTTTCCCTCACAGTACCAATCTGTGCATGTTCTCCCGCTAATGCATACAGAATGTTGGTATTCTCCATAAATACCTTGTCTGGCTTTTGCAATCTTTTGACTGAATGCATGTCAGAATATAGTAGATTTAGCAATTTAGCCTTGCCAAGTGCATTGATATAATTGACTATAGTGGTACGATGTACTTCCACAAGAGCTGCAAGTTTTGTTGCATCTACTTCGTATGGAACAGTATTGCTAATAACATCCAGCAAAGACTTGATCTTTCTTATAGCTCCAACATCTATACCTTCTACTTGTGGTAGTTCGGTCTCTATCACAAAATTGATGACTTGCTCCAAGAGTATATAATAATCTTGCTTATGACGTAAATAGAATGGATAATATCCTATCTTCAGATAATCATGGAACAGAGGAAGAGGATGACAAGAATTAAGGACCGAGTCGCATATAGCACCATTATCCTCAAGTATTTCTTTCAATTTGTAAGAAGGGCATTCTATTCCTTTATAAAATCTTAAATACTCTCTGAATGATAATCCTTGCATCTCATAAGATCGGCACCTGCGTGACAGATCGGCATCTCCTGATAATATATTTAGAAGTGAAGATCCACTTATTACTACACGGATATCTGGATATAAGTCGTATATCTCCTTTATCTCTTTACTCCAGGTAGGATATTTATGCACCTCATCAAGAAATAGATGCTTACCGCCTTGTTTGTAGAAATTGTCCGCCAGGTCCAACAAACTATTAGATGCAAAGTAGACAGAATCTAACGTACAATACAGCACCTCCCTGCTATACGCCTTATAATTCTTCTTTATGTATTGCAGCATCATCGTTGTCTTACCCACACCTCGGGAACCTCTAATAGCGATAAGAGGAGCGTCCCAATTGATATTATACATCTTCTGACGCACAATATCCATTGAAGTCTGGCGAATCAACGAGTCTTTTTTGGTAAATAGTCTATCCATAAAAATTCATATATGTATCTTAACAACAGACAAATATAAGAATAATATATGTACAACACAAATTTACAGCAATATAAAGTGTAATTATCAATATTTGTCGGTTACAACCGACACTTTTGGTGTATATTTGTCGGTCGCAACCGACACTTTTGATATAAATCTGTCGGTCGCAACCGACACTTTTGGTATAAATATGTCGGTCGCAACCGACATATTTGGGATATTGACAAGAAGGAAAACACTCTACAAACAACTGAAAGAGTCGATGATACCGACTGCCTTTCTATCGTTGTCAACGACTACGAGCGAATGTATATTATACTTTCTCATCTTGTCACCTGCTTGTGACAGTTTTGCATCAGGACGAATAGTCTTTGGTTTGGTACACATGATCTCCTGTACCTTCAACGAGAAGAATACATCTTGATGTGTCTGCATCGCACGACGTACATCACCATCAGTCACAACACCGACAAGTTTGCCCTGTTCTTCTACGATTGCAATACCTTGCTTTGTCTTGCTGATCTCAATTATGGTGTCGCATACACGACTATCTAACCCTACTACAGGCAGATTGGCAGAAACCATATAGTCTTTCACTTTAGAAAGCAAACGCTTGCCTATGCTACCACCTGGATGAAAACGTGCGAAGTCTGCAACTTTGAACTTTCTCACTTTGACCAATGCGCATGCGATGGCATCACCAATGGCAAGGGTCGCTGTAGTGGAACAAGTAGGAGCGAGATTCAACGGGTCTGCCTCATGCTCTACATTTATATTCAAGAAACTTGATGAGTACTGCGCAAGCAATGATGATGGGTTACCGGATATACCGATGATAGGTATGTTCATTTCCAAAAGAAATGGTATAAACCTCAGGAGTTCGTCAGTATAGCCAGAGTAGGAAATTGCTATTACCACATCGTCTTTCGTAACCATTCCTAAATCACCATGGAAGGCATCAAGTGGGTTAAGAAAGAATGAAGGCGTACCGGTACTTGCAAATGTGGCTGCTATCTTTGCAGCAATATGCCCAGACTTACCAACACCTGTAACGATAACTTTTCCTTTACACCCATATATCAAGTTTACGGCATCCTCAAAGTTCTGGTCAATGCGTGGTATCAATCCTCTAATACCATTGGCCTCATCTTCAAGACACTGTATACCTGTTTGTATTATATCGTTCATCAAAGTAATTATTAGCATCCATCTTATTCAATAACGTTTAGATGGATTATATATTTGAAATCCATTTTAGGACATCAAGGTCATTGTATTATAATGTAAGGTAATGATGAGATGTACTTAGATGGAGGTCTGCAACACTCGTTCTGCAAATTCAAAGTCCTCTGGCCAATCTATGTCTACTCCTTCTATCTTGTCAACTACAGCCATGTAAGGAATGAATCCTATACGTTGCTTATGTACTTTCCATACATCTCGTCGGAACATATAGAACGCACTTGTCTCTACATATACTGGTTCTATGGTCTGTGTACGAGGTATCTCCTTTAGGTCGTAATTGAGTGGGCTACCTTCATACCAAGCGAATGTCTGGATCTTTTCTGCGCTAAATGCTGAATCAAACCCCTCATTGATTACTTTGTCTAAGGCATTGCCAATAGTCTGAGCTTTTATAAATGGGGATGTTGTATGAGCAAGAACATAAATATCTGCATCTATCGTACTGACAAACTCATCGTATATCTCCTTGCCGAGAGTAGTATCAGCATCAAGTCGCTCAGGACGCTTTATAAATCTTACGCCATCAGGAAGATACTGACAAATCTCTTCACTGCTGCAATAAGCACATACTTCATCAATAGCATCTACATTGAGCAAAGTATCAAAGACATATCTTAACAATGGCTTGCCGGCAAGCAGCTTGAGATTCTTCCCTACTACACGCTTACTGTTTAGTCTTATTGGTACAAATGCTACGACTTTTGTCATGTTAATTTCGTTTGATACCTTATTACAAGTAAGTAATTATAGAGAAAAGAGATTAATAATATTAGTTATATAAGCGATTTCTTCTTCTGTTATTACAGAACTAATAGGCAAAGATATTAGTTGTCTGGATATAGCTTCTGTAATTGGCATACAAATACCACTATACTCCTTATAACATGACTGCTTATGAGGAGGTATAGGATAATGTATAAGAGTCGCGATGCCGTTGTCTTTAAGATAATCTCTTAATTGATCTCTATACGGAGTCAATATTGGAAATATATGAAATACATTTGACAATACGTCAGTGTCAAATGCTGACGACTGTATACCTGAAGGGATTGTAACTAATGGATTATTAATCTTATTACAATATTGACGGGCGGTACTAATGCGATGAAGATTGTCTTGATCTAAATACTTTAACTTAACGAGAAGTACTGCGGCTTGTATCTCGTCCATACGGCTATTAACACCTATATGATCACAGACATACTTTTCTGTCATGCCATAATTTGCAATAGAACGTATGGTCTCAGCAAGTATTGCATCATCTGTTGTAACTGCTCCACCATCTCCTAAGGCACCTATATTCTTGCCTGGATAGAAAGAATGTGCAGCCGCATGACCTAACGAACCTGTACGACGGACAAACGTGGAGCCGTCAGTAGTATCTGAATACTGACATCCTTGAGCCTGTGCATTGTCTTCTATCAAAAGAAGATTATGTTGTTTTGCTAAGTTAGCAATATTACCGTCGAAACTGCATTTGCCATAGAGATGCACTAACAATATAGCTCGAGTACGTGATGTTATAGACTTATGAATCTGATCGCTATCTATCTGCAGCGTATCTTTGTCTATATCTACAAATACAGGACGAAGATTGTTGTGCGTTATTGCTAATACACTTGCAATAAATGTATTGGCTGGTACTAAAACCTCATCACCATCTTGCAATATACCTAATTGTTTGTAAGCACATAATATCAGGTATATTGCGCTCAACCCGTTGGAACAGCTTATAGTATACTCTGTGCCTATATATGAAGAATAAGCAGATTCGAAAGCTCTTACTTTATCTCCATTTAGATACCAGCCACTGTCAACTACATCAATTACAGCTTGTCGAATTTCGTCACCATGAAGCTGAGTAGTCTTTTTCAGATCAAGAAACGGAACGACCATATACTATTGCTGTAAATATCTAAAGCGCTAAGCAATAGACGATATTAGTCTAATCTGTCGCTTAGTCAGACAGCGTTGAGTGATATAATGTCTGAAAGCAGACAAGTTATGCAAATCTGTACCAACCAGATTGTAATACTTCTGTTGTAGAAGATAATGTGCACGAGTCTGTGCATCTGGTCCATACATTCCCGAGAGAGAATTGAGATTAAGCTGGAATTGTAATCCCATGCCTTTGAGCTTCTCGTAAGTAGCCTCTTCCATGTACTGGTATCTCTCAGGATGAGCTAATACTATACGGTAGCCTTTCTCCCTAATATCACTAAGCAATGAATAAAACCCTACAGGGGCAGAATAATATGAAGTCTCAACAAGCAGAGTGTTACCATCATTTCCAATCGGAAGCAGATCATCAGCTGCGAGACGCTCAGCAAAAAGACTGTCAAGCATATTCTCCGCACCTAAATGAAGTTTGACTGTAATACCCTCTTGTCTTGCTTTCCCCTCAAGATCAGCAAATATACTACGCAGATTATCAGGTGTATTTGGCATATCTTCCATAATATGTGGAGTAAGCCAAACCTCACTTACACCTATCTCCTGATAATAGCGAAGCACAGAGAGAGAGTCTTTGACGGTACGGATACCATCATCAACACCAGGGAGTATGTGAGAGTGGTTGTCCACGAAACCGTTGAACAAACCACTCTTTAACAATGTCTTTTTGAAAAACAGCATAAACAAATTACTCATCATTGTGAGTATAGCCACCATAGCTACTATATCCATAGTAACCATAACGTGAGCCATAACGATGATAACCGTAATAGCTAAATGCATCTGTAGTACCATTGAGAATGATGGACATCTTAGGAAGACGCTGCTCATCATAGTACTTCTGTACCTCTGGAAGCATACGGCGGTCGAGCAATTCGGCACGTATGAGGAACAATGACATGTCTGCCTCTCTACCTACAATCGTCGCATCTGCTACAATCTCAACTGGAGGGCAATCAAGGAATACATAATCGTACTCTTCTCTTACTGCCTCAAGCAACTCGTGAAGACGTGGCTCGAACAGAAGCTCTGTAGGGTTAGGAGGAATTGTACCAACTGGCATAATGTCAAGATTCTCGTGAGTCTCACCTCTTACTATCACATCATTATAATCCTTAACCATACCGCTAAGGTAGTCTGATACACCAAGGTCACGCTTTTCTATCATAGCGGAGAGTGATGCCTTACGAAGGTCAAGGTCAATAGCAAGTACCTTGGCATTCTTGATAGCAAAAGAGGTCACAAGGTTGGAAGCGACGAATGTCTTACCTGAGTTAGGATTGAAAGAAGTAAGCATAATGACATTGCCATGTTCGCCACGAGCTGACATAAACTCAATGTTGGTACGTATCACACGGAATGCCTCGTTGATAATGTTACGGCTCTTATCCTTGACAAGTATACGGATTGTCTTATCTTCCTTCTTACGCTTCTTCTTGAATGGATTACTAAATGTAAAGAACTTCTTCAGTTGATCACTAAAATGCTTCTTATGTATGGCATAAGGAATCTCACCAATGAATGGAATAGAGAGATCATCAAGGTCCTTACGACCACGGACTTTGTTGTTGATGCTTTCTATAAGGAATATTATCAATGTTGGAATTGCAAAACCAATAGAGAGACACAAGATCCATACGTTTGCAGGAATAGGGAACACTGGTCTGTTTGAACCTGCAGGATCAGATATCGTACGCGTATTGTATGCAATAAATGCCTGGCTAAGGTTATTCTCTTCACGTTTCTGAAGCAGGAAGAGATAAAGTGACTCCTTAACCTTCTGCTGACGCTCAACTCCTAACAGATACTTAGACTGGCCAGGAGATGCTGCAATCTTGCTATTGCTACGAGACTGCTGAGACTGCGCTGCATGCATCTGCGAATTGAGATTGACAATATGATTGTCTACAGAAGAAACAAGAGCATTGTGCATCTGGTTGAGTTCTACGTCAAGTTCCTGAACAATAGGGTTCTCGTTACTACTCTGAGCAGCAATAGTATTACGACGCTGAAGATACTGGTTGTACTGATTGATCTGGCCACTTAGGTTAGTATTTGAGAGACCTTGATCACCAGGGATAAGCTGGTTGCCTGTAGCATTGTTAAGATAGTTGCGTACATAACGAGCCATATACAACTCTTGGCCAATCTGAGAAATCCTATTGCTTGCTTCCTGAGCCTGACCTACATACATGCTTCCGACATCATTAGCCTGAGCAGGAATAAGATTACGGCTCTTGAATGAAGAAATGTCACTTTCTACATCACCAAGTTCTGCCTCTATATCTTCAAGACGAGACATGATAAAGTCTGATGTACTCTTAGCTACCTGATTGTTGTCTTGTATCCAAAGCTCGTTGTATACCTTGATGACATTAGCAAGAATCTCTTCCGCACGCTGTGCTGATACATCCTGATAACATACATTTATAATGGTGGCATCTTCACTCTGAGGTTTTACCCAATATCTTGAATAGAACTCTGATTTAGCGTCATGAATGTTATTTCTGTAAACATCAAACTTCATGCTTACAGGTTTGTAATACTGTGAAGGAGTAACAATGACTGTACCAACAGGAGTATCTACAGGTTTACCGATTACACCCTTTACATCATCATGAAAAGATACACTGCCATTGAGACTAAAACCTGAAAGAATGAAAGACTTGTTTGATCCGAGTTCCATTGTAAATGAAGCATCATCATAATCATTGAGTCCCTTAATTCTTACATCTACAGGCATATTGTATCCGAAAAGAACTACGTCATGGAACATACCCTTACGCTTATATTCCATCTCAAGATGCATACGAGAGACTACAGAGTCTATAATGTTTGGTGAACGAAGAGTGTAAAGTTCGTTATTCAACTCTACATTACTACCAAAGAAGTTGAGACCACTCGCAGACTTATATGAACTGCGACTGTTCATGTCATTCTTAATCAAGATACTTGCTGCACGTGAATACTCTTTAGGAGTACTCAACAAGTAAAACATCGCACATGCAGCTCCAATTAGCATACATAGTACTATCCAGTACCACTTGGATGCGAAGACTATCAGCATATCAAGTATCTTCATGTAGCCATTCACAGAATTAGCTTTCATTCCACTTGATGTCTGTATATTATTGTTATTATTATCTGGTAACATCGTTAAAGGTATATTATTTTGATTAATAAAATGTTACTTCAAAAGATTAGCTAGAGACACTCCGAACGAAAACAAACCAAACCAGAATGTTGGCTGCATCATGCTGTTGCCGATTTCGGTAGCATTGCGCTTCTTCTTGTCATTAGGCTCTACATAGATCACGTCATTCTGCTGTAGATAATATACAGGAGAAGCATAGAGATCGTGTGCGGAGCAGAGGTTGACTTCGTAGACTGTCTTCTTTCCATAGCTATCACGAATAACCTTCACGTTCTGTCTCTTGCCTGTAATGGAAAGATCACCGCACTTGCTAAGCGCATCTAGTATAGAGAACTTGTCTCGGTCTATCTGCACGCGGCCATTACCCACATCACCAAGAACGATGACGTAAAGGTTGGCGAAGTCAACTGTAACGATAGGATCCTTGACAAGATTCTTTTCAAGAAGCATCTTTTCCAGATTGTCAGCAATCTCCTGACGGTTCATGCCCTGTACATAAACCTTTCCAAGTACTGGGAAATGTATAAATCCCTGTGCATCAATAGTGTATTCGGACTCTCTATTGTTGCCGCCAGCGTTAGAATTATTGCCTGTTATCTGTGTGTTAGTAATTGTAGAACTACTGTTCAGACTGAAGAGGTTAGACAATATATTATCACGTGTACTAACCTTGATTGTGATTCGATCGTCGGGACGCAACTTTATCTCAAGAGGGTTCTGAACGGTCATAGACATTCCTTGTTCAAAATCTTGGAAATAAGTGATGTCCTTAGGAGTTGCGCAACTAAAAAGCGTCAAAATCGCGACAACTGCAGTAAGAT
>JAZLKQ010000327.1:0-3249 GCA_045597745.1 Bacteroidaceae bacterium
TTGATAGTAACATCACCAGTCTCTGCTGCACGGAGGAACAAGCTTCCCTCCCAGTTGTGGTGAGTGTAGTGTGCACTTGTGAATCGCAGAACAGCATTCTCAGGGATGATCCTGTTGTCGAGGTCCATTGCGTTAGTCACAGTAAACTGGTCACCTGCATCTGGCGCATGACGATACCAGTGGATACGGATATAGTGTCCCTTAGTTACCTGAGGGATGGTGAATGTAGAGTACCCCCTCAAGAGCACTGCACGATCCTGCTCCGAATCATCAGAATCATAAATGTTATAACCATGGTTAGCATTGTCGTTGATACCAAACTTGTTGGCGGCACAGTTGAAGATGAGACCCTGAGTGTCCTTGATGACACGAGCGTTGTCGCCATTGACGGCATACTTGTATGAGAAGAGAGGCTCGTTAGTGTACCAGATAGTCTTGTGGTCACTCTCATAGCTCATAGTCTTGAATGTATAGTCCCAATACTTGTGAGCGTCGTTATCCGGAAGCTCGCCTTCCTGAGCCTTCATCCATGTCTTTCTCCTTCTGAGGTTTTCTTCCAGAGCTTCGCGCTTTTCTTCTTGACGTGGCTGGTAAGTTACTCCGTCAAGGTCTGTAGCCTCGTCCTTTGTCTTTTCCCACATAGGAACTGATCCTGCAGCACCAGGGTTAGGAGAGCCTTTGAGGAGTGAGCCCATATCCATGTGGTCAGGGTCGCTGTGGTCATCGTCATCACCTTCTTTCCGACCGAGTCCCTGCTGCTCATATGTAGAAGGGTTGTTCTCCTTGTAGAAGTTCCATACATACCTCTTATAAGGTACTGTAAGAGTGTAGACAGCAACCTTAGAGCGGTCGCTATTTGCTGCCTCTACTACGATAGCACCTCCCTTATTATCGTCGTAAGGTTGGAAACCACTAATCTCACCTGTTGATGGGTCGATAGAGCTTTCATTGATATAGTACTTGATTTCGCCAAGAACTTCGAGAATCTTGTATGTTGCGCCTTCTACACCATCAAGCGTCTGCTGATATTTGTTAGTGCTTGGGAAACCATAGGTGGCAGCGATGTCACTGAATACGTAACCTGTACTGTGGATAGTGTAAGTAGCAGAGAGAGCGCCACTTCTTGCCATTACGACAGTCATACCAGTACCGTTGATAGTCACCTGGTTGTTGTCGCCAGTAGTCACGTCAGCGCTTTTGGCTGTAGTGCTAACAATATACCACTTAGCCTTTGCACCCTCTGGCAGTCCCTTTACGTTCTGCCAATAGTAGCCGACACCATTTGCTGCAACCTCTATTGTTGCTTCAGGAATATCGAAAGACAAGTCATAAGTTGTAGATATGACATTGTATGTCTTAGTCAGAGGAGGGTAGTTGTCATATTTCAGACGAGTTGCAGAGATCTGTACGTTGCCTGCGAAGTTTTCGTTTACAGTGATGCTACCTGTGTTAGGGTCAACAGCAACCTGAGAAGGGTCAGATGAAGTCCATACGTACTGAGCGCCTTCGAGAAGAGGATGATCTTCGTCTGGGGCTACGATTGGGTTGATATAGTTTGTTGATCCTGGCTTAGCAGCGATAGAATTTCCATCTTCGAAGTCGAAGTCATAGATAAGAGTCTTCTCAATTCTTGTGACATAAATGTTTGCGTTTGAAATGTTCGTTATGTCAAGGTATCCATCCTGTGTTGCCAAGACTGTATATGGCGTATTTGGGTTGTATTCCCAGGCATTGCCACTATATTTTTCTGTTGTATATTCCTCTGCACCACCATTGGCACCATCAAACTTGAGATTTCTGCCACCAGATCCATTGTATGCCCATACTGTGATATATTCTCCTGCCTTTACTGGAACTTTCATTGCACCTGAACCTGCATCAAGTTGGAATCCATTGTAGCTGGTCATCTTTGCCACATGGCTATTGAACAGGAGGCCTGCTGTTGATGGGTTCTCAACGCCAGCGTTGTTGTATGCACCGCTCCATACTGTAACACCTGGAGTATGAGCACCATTCTCTCTACCATCGTTGTATGTCTTATCCCATGGCACCAATTCCCCTTCAGGATTCTTTACATAGATAGGCTCGGAGTCCTTAGTCATAGTCCATGTCTTCTCATACTTGGAAACATTGCTGAAGTATGCATGGAATGTATGGACTTCAGGGTCTGAATTAGAACCTACACTAAATTCGCGTATGAGAGTCTGGTCGCCGTTTGACCAGTGTTCGAAGATATATCCATCTGCAGGAGTTGCAGTGAGACGAATCTTGGTGCCAATACCAAGAGATGCACCAGCAGGGATATTAACGCCATCCTCGTTAGTGATGGTTACACTACCCCAGGTTGGTTGCGCAGTATGGTCTGCAGCAACGTCTTCTACCACAGTTTCGACGATACGTGTGGCTACAGCAGCTTTTGCCTGGAAGTCGTATATCTGTGAGAGGTCTGGTGAGAAGTAGAGCTTCACATCACCACCTCCATAGATATTGGTCTTGGTTGGGTGGAAGTATGTGTACTTGCGTCCATTGTTCTCTACAGACCAATAGATAAACAGCATCTCGCCATTGTAAGAGACCTTTACGTTGACTGTTGCATTGTCAAGGTCATTCTTGAATGTCTCCCAATCCAATGCACCACCCTTGAGAGCAAGGTTCTTCTGGTCAGGATTGTATGAGATACCCCATCCATAGTTGTCTGGACGAAGGACGAGATAGCCCAGGTCGTCATTGATACCATACTGATATGGATACTCAGCAGTCTCTTCGTTAGGAGTTGCAATCAGCACAAAGCTGTTCCAAGCATCACGTGCACTGCCACGCTTCACCTTGAACGTAAACTCACGCTCATGATTTGGTGATATATTATAATAAGGTGTAAATGCAGTAGCAAATGCAGAAGAGCAGTCGTCATTGCCAATCTTGCCTGTTGTGATGATTGGGTGTGCTGAAGGCACATTAACCCAATGAGCATAGAGTGTGCTGCCATTAGGAGTAAACTGAGCGTTGAAACCGCCTACCTTTGTACCACCTTCTGCTGCTGTATACCAACCGTCGAATCCACTTACGTCAACACGTCTGAGAGACTCGAGTTTGGCGATATACCAGTTGCCCGAAGCCGCCTTGTTGCGTATGTCGTATTTGAGTTTACCACTGACAGATACTGTGACGATGGACGAAACAGTAGACACTTCGCCAGCAATAACGGCAGTACGGTCAACAACAGGGATGTACTTCTCCTGAAGTCCTGCA
>JAZLKQ010000328.1:0-3650 GCA_045597745.1 Bacteroidaceae bacterium
CCCCACTATATTTTTGCGGTTTGAGATTCAAATTTCAAACCGATAATGACAAAACGAAAAAGGAAAGACAGCTCCCTTGACGGAGTATATACACCTGCGGCCAAGGGCATCGAGACGCTTGATACACTCATTCCTGACTCGATGGACGAAGGGATGCGAACGGCTCTGGAGCGACTGAATAACGCTCTGGGCGGTGACGTGGCAGGCTTCGTGTGCGCCAGGCTGAAGATTACTCGTGAGCAGCTGGCGCAGTATTTCAAGGCTGAACAGGTGGATGCGATAGCTCTCGCAATCTACAATATCGAGGCACGACATGAGGCCTTCATCATTGGTGACATGACTGGCATCGGTAAAGGCCGTCAGGCTGCTGGCATCGTTCGTTATGCCAAGGAGAACGGTCGTCTGCCGATATTCTTCACTGAAAAGAAAAACCTCTTCCCCGACTTCTACCGCGATGCCAAGGACACTGGCATTGCACATTACAAGCCACTCATCATCAACTCCGACGGCACTGTCTATGACTACGACAAGTGCATAGACCCGACACCTGGCGCGGAGAAATACGAGGCGGTCTATGAGCCACTGCCTAATGCTGAGATGGCAAAGATTTTTAAGAGCAAGAAGATGCCTGAAGGCTACGACTATATCCTCTGCACGTATTCGCAGCTGTCGGACAGTGAGGAGAAAAAGGAGTTCCTTGCATCGGTTGCCGAAAGGGGCAAAGCCATCTACGTGTGCGACGAAGCACACAATGCAGCTGGTCAATCGAGTCGTGGCGATGTGGTACGTGAGCTCATCAGTGCTGAGGGGTGCGATGTGATATTCCTGTCGGCCACCTTTGCCAAAGCGCCCAAGAACTTGTTGCTATATATCCAAAGGACAAAGCTCAAGGACTGCACTACGCCTCTCACATTGTCGCTTGCCATCAGTCGAGGTGGCATTCCGCTTCAGGAGCTAATCTCGTCATTGCTTGTGGAGAGCGGACAGATGGTGCGTCGTCAGCGAGACAATACCAAGATCGAGGTCAACTACAACAATACCGATGAAGCCGACCGACAGATAGACGACGTGAACTATAATCGCATTATGCGTTTTGTGCGTGATGCGTTGAGCTTGCAGAATATGCACGTCAGGGAGTTGATTTCGCAACTCAAGAATCAGAAGGTGCTGCCCAAGAGCGCCAAGCCATACAGCATCTTCTCGTATATGTTCGTTATCACGAATGCTCTGTTGCTGGCTATCAAGGCTAAAAGTGTAGTCAGGAAAACCATTGAGCATGTACGTGACGGACGAGCAGTAGTCATCGGTCTAAGTCAGACATCAGCTGCTCACCTCGAACCGCAGCGACTCATCAACCTTATGGGGCGCAACGTGAAGATTGGCGACTTGGTGCGTGGAGACTTTGCACAGTATCTGCTGTTCATCCTTGAAAGAAGCCTTGTTATCTCACAGGGCAAGGACGAGGAGGAGAACGAGGACGGCTCGCACAAGGACCAGAAGACGATCCTCGATCTGGATTACGGCAAACTCTTTGCAGAAGGTACAATAACAGGCCAGCAGCTACAGGAGTCTATCATCATCAAGCAGGAGTACGAGCGCATCAAAAAAGAGATTCTTAACGAGAAGTTCGGCATACCATTGTCGCCTATTGACCTTATCAAGCAGATGCTCTCGAAGGAGAATGCCAACGGTCATAAGATACGTGTCGAGGAATGTACTGGCCGCCAACTCGGACTTGAATACCCAAAACTTGACGACTTCACCCTCGGTAAACTCACAGAACGAAAGAAAGTGGATACAGGCAAACTCTACAATGATTTTCAGTGCAATAACATTGACGTGCTGATTATCAATGCAGCAGGCGCGACAGGAGCATCAGCCCACGCTAAGGTCATACCAGGCAAAGTACCTTTGGAGAAAGTCCGTCAGCGTGTGATGATCATCGCACAGCCTGAGCTCAATGTGGCAACGGAGATACAGAAACGTGGTCGTATCAACAGAACGGGACAGGTAAAGCTGCCAATCTATGAGTACGTCACGAGCTTTATTCCTTACGAGAACAGAACCATGATGATGCTCAGAAAAAAACTCAAATCGCTTGATGCCAACACTACAGGCTCTCAGCGACAGAACGAGAACGTGGTTTCCGAGTTTGTCGATTTCGACAACAAGTATGGTGACGAGGTTGTTAAGACGTGGCTCACCCAGCACGACCAGGAGGCAAAGATGCTCTTCCCTGACACCGACGGCAAGGTTTCGCAGAGCGGATGTGCCAAGGATGCAACTGGTCACGCCGCCATCTTCGACACCACCGCACAGGAACAGATGTTCACCACCATCATCGACGACTATAAGGAACTGGAGAAGAACATGCAGTCGATGGGATTGTGGGATTTGGAGACACAGCGACTTGATATGCAGGCGAAGCTCATCAACGAGCGCCTGTTGACATATCGTGCAAAAGTGAAATCACCGCTCGGAGGATCGTCATACATGGGACTGTACGAGTGTCGTGTAGGCGGCAAACCATATCTGCCTGAAGAGGTGATGAACATGGTCAAGTCGGGCATAGAGAACTATGGTGGCAGATGCTATATCTCCATTGCGATGGACGAGGAGATTACCAAGTGGTACGACAACCGCTGGACCAATGGCGCACAATTCAAGCCAGCCTTCGATGCTCGTAGGAAGAAACTCACCGATGAGTACGAGGAGCTGGTCAAGACCCTCAAAGACGATGACGAGATAGACGATGCCAAGCAGCTCTTCCAGATGAAACTCAACAAGCTCAATGCCGACGAAGAGGCTGCCAAGGAGAAGAACGCAGCAACGTGCGAGCAGGTGAAGAAGGGATTGCGCCTGATACGCATTGGTGATATAGTGCGTGAGTTCCTTCCGTTGAAGCGCACGCAGTCGGACGGCACGGAAGTATATCCGATGGCTATTCTGACATCTATATCGTTCGGAAAGGAGGACAAAGACAAGTACCTGCCTGGCAAGATAAAACTGCATTTTGCAGTAGCCAAGTCGTGCAAGCACTACGAGATAAACCTCGTGTCGAACGACAAGAACGGAGGCTTTGAAGTGCTGAGCCAACTGAAGGAGCATACCGACAAATACACAGGCTATCCGAATGTAGGCGACTATAACCTGTTCTACTACAACAACGACAATACCATTCATAGCGATTGCGCGGCTGCCCTTGATATGTGGCGCGATGAGATACGATTGCTTCAGAATGGCATCGAGCGTAGATACATCATCACAGGCAACATTATCGACGCATTCCGCTCTCCGATAGTGGCCGCACGTCGCCCTCAGACCATCTACTTCACGATGCAGATGAGGAACGGAGAAACGCAGTGGGTGCCAGGACTCCTAATGCCTGAGAACATGCAGGACGAGAAGTCCACCGACATGACATTCCTGCCGTTTGAGTGGGGACTGCCATTGTGCAAAGTCAATCCGTCAACCGTCAAAGGCTACGGCTCCAAGTCGAGCATCTTCAGAATCAGTGGTTCGGACGTACCGATTGACTTCTTCTTCAAGGTTGAAGGGACTCGCCATGTGATGATCAAGTACATGACATCATCCACCGACAGCACACAGAACAAGCTGTTTGAAGAGCTAGGCAAGAGCGTCTTCAAGGA
>JAZLKQ010000329.1:0-3602 GCA_045597745.1 Bacteroidaceae bacterium
CTATACCTCGACATATATTATCGTGGTGTACGCAAGTATGAGTTTCTTGAGCTCTACCTTGTTCCCGAACAGACACCTGCTGACAAGATAACCAATGCCGGGATTATGGCTAAGGCAGAGATGATAAAGTCTGAGCGAATCCTTCAACTTCAGAAAGCCGGAATCGACAAATGGGAACAGATTAAGCAAGCCGACATGCTTCTTACTGACTGGCTGAAGAAATATGCAAAAGAAAGCGGCTTTGCAAAAAATACGATTGAAAGCCGTGAGAAAACCCTTATGCATCTTGAGATACACCTCAAGGAAACACATCAGGAGTTTATTCGTCTGTCAGATGTAACCAAAGATTTCTTCCGTGGTTTCATCGCATACCTTCGTACTGCCAAGAATAAAGCCATCAAAGAGCGAGAAGAAGTCATCAAGCAGAATACGGCTCATGGTTATCAGCAGACACTTGCAGCAGCACTTAACAAGGCTGTCCGTGAAGGACATATAGCGAAGAATCCTTTCAACCAGTTATCTGCAAAGGAGAAGAATCCGATGGAAGAAAGCGACAGAGAGTTTCTTACCATTGACGAGCTGAAACGCATGGCAGAAGCCAAGTGTCCTAACCAAGAGGTAAAGAATGCATTTATGTTCTCTTGCTTTACTGGACTTCGTATCAGTGATATACGCACACTTACCAAGGAAAAGATTCACACAAGTGCAGATGATAAGGGCTTGTACATTGATACAATAATGCAGAAGACGCACAAGAAAGTAACTGTACCACTCTCACAAGAGGCATTGCAATGGCTGCCAAAAGATGTAGAGCCAGGGAAACCTTACTTTGATCTTCCCCGAAGCCTCACTGCTATCGGCAACAACATCAAGAAATGGTGCGAGAACGCAGAGATTGACAAGGATATTACATTCCACTGTTCAAGACACACTTTCGGCACCACGATGTTGACTGTTGGTGCAGACCTCTACACAACAAGCAAACTCATGGGACATGCCAATGTCAGCACCACTACCATCTACGCTAAGATTATAGACCAAAAGAAAGTTGATTCGATTCATCTGCTTGACAACATCTTTGACTATTGATATTTCATTTCCCTCTTGTAAATCAGTCACTCAACCCCACCAACCATACAAAGTCAGATATGAAGATAACACTCCGACAGAAACCTCTAAAGGATGGCAATGTTAGTCTGTTCCTTGATTATTACGAGAAAGGCAAACGAGAATACGAGTTTCTTGACTTGTACCTTATTCCTGATGAAGCACCAGATGCAAAGAGACTGAATGAAGCAACATTGCAGAAGGCTGCTGCCATCAAAGCGGAGCGTACTATTAATCCTGATGGGAGGTTTGCCAAGCAAAATGGAAAGGCATCCAAGGAGAAATCCACTCGTACACCCAAATTGACCGAATGGATTCAGGCTGTTTATGATATGAAGGTAAAGGCTGGATATTCCAAGTCAGTACTATGGAATACCAGTCATATCAAGACTCTTATCGACGAGTATCTTGCATTCTCAAAGAAGAGAGATCCAAGACTGGACAAGATAGACAAGAAGTTCCTGATTGGTTTTCTGCAATATCTTCAGAATGAGCATACTAATGTTACTTACAAGAATAGTGTCCGTCATCTTACCGAAGGCTCGTTGAAGCAGTATCAGCAACAACTTGTGACAATCCTTAATGCAGCCGTCAACGAAGACATCATTGACAGGAATCCTTTCAGCGAGTTGAAAACCAATGAAACCTTCTCTACTCCAGAGTCTAACCGAGTATATCTGACCGTTGAAGAACTGAAACTCTTCATTGATGCGAAGTATAAGACAAGAAATGTTGTCGCCAAGGAAAACAAAATGGCATTCATCTTTGCTTGCTTTACAGGACTTCGCATAAGCGACCTTCGCTCACTCAGATGGTGTGACATCCAAGGAGTAAACGGCATCCCTCATGTCCGTACTACCATGGTCAAAACAAAGAAACCAATCTTTGTACCACTCAGCATGAATGCAATGCTATGGCTACCCAAGAGAGAGAAATGTGCCAAAGATACCGACCATGTCTTTACCAAGTTACCCCAACAATCAAGCCTGAACGATTTTGTTCAGCGAGTTGCTAAGGCTGCTGGTATTGACAAGCATATTACATTCCATTCGAGCCGACACACATTTGCGACTCTTACCCTGAAGGCTTGCAACGACCTGTATATTGTCAGCAAACTTCTTGGTCATGCCAATATCAATACTACAAAAGTCTATGCAGAGGTTATGAACTCTACCATGAGTGATGCTATCATGAAGCAAGAGGGCATTCTTGGCAATGTGAATAACAATGGCAACCTAGCCGTTTCTCAGAATTAACCCCTATTTTACTCGACAAATATCAGTCTTTTGGATGCGACCTATAGCGCATACAAAAGTACGTATTATGCTCATTTTAAGTGGATCTTTGATTTTTCATTCTTAAAAAATGTAAAAGTCATTTGGGTGAGTTGTGACAAAATTGATCAGATTCTTGTATAAGTAGTGACCAGATGAATATCCACATCACTGACCACTACTTTTGCCACATGATTTGCCACTTATCAGCAGGTATCACATTCGGAAAATCAAAAAGATAGAGTCCTTCGTCATTGGAGGACTTGCCACTTGCCATGCCACTTGAATGTCCAGATATGTATGCAAATTAGTATTCACTTATTGCATCAAATACTGCATACTAAACCGCTTAATATCAATATATTAAATAATCTAAACTATTGTATTGGTTTAAAATAAAATACGTATCTTTGCAGCACGAAAATCAAAACAACTCTCGAATATCACACTTAACATATAATATAATATAATAGAACAGACATGACAGACGAAATAAAAACTTCAGGACTGGATCCTGAGCAGGAGCGTAGATTCGCAGAACTGCAAGAGCGAATTAACAAGTTGGAGAACATCTGCTATGCATCGAAGGAGGTCTTAAACCTTGAAGAAGCTGCAAACTTCCTTGGTATCAAGAAGAGCACCTTGTACAAGATGACTCATACTTCTAAGGTACCTTATTACAAGCCAGCCGGCAAACTGATCTTCTTTGAGAAGAGCGTTTTGCTTGACTGGGTGCGTAGCGTGAAGGTAAAGTCTGAGGACGAGATTCGTGAAGAGGCAGCAATGCATCTTTCACAGCTTAGTGTTCCTCGCTCGGAGAGAATTCATATGTAATACACATTATATACACATATGGAGAACTCTACTGATACTCGACTCATCCTTTCATTGTCACTTCAAGACATTGACAACCTTATCAAAGACTTGAAGCCGACACATAGGATGTATCGCTTTGCATCCCTACTCCGTCATGCCGCAGAAACCGATGGCACGCAGACAAAGCGCAACAGCGGCTACAGCGTGCAGACGGGTCAGGTAGGTGCTTCGCATTCGGAACTTGGCAAGGAATGGAACTGCAATCGCAGTACTGCCACTCGTTTCCTCAAAGAACTGGAGGCTGATGGTCTCGTTAAGGTCTCTACAGGAAATGTATCATCTGTCACAGACATCAAGTGTCTGCTCGGATGGCAGTGTGGCGACAAGGTCATTCCAAACCTTTCG
>JAZLKQ010000330.1:0-1342 GCA_045597745.1 Bacteroidaceae bacterium
ATTATAAAATTTATTTTAAACAGTTACTTATTGACTAAAATGGGTATTCTCCATCATCGCTTGGCTCTTGAGCTGGAGCTGACGACTTGACTGGTGTGCTCTGAGACTGAGCATTCTGCAGTGGACCAGACTTGACCGTCGCACCTGTATTGGCAATAGCCTGCTGGGCAGCATTGCCCTGATATGGTGTCCGAGATGTGATAAGCTCGAGTCGCTCTGCCATAATCTCAACTACACGACGCTGTAGTCCCTGGCGGTCGGTGTATGAACGAGACTGTATCTTGCCCTCTACATATACGGTGTCACCCTTATGCACATACTTCTCTACAAACTCTGCAGGCTGGCGCCACACTACGACATTATGCCATTCGGTACGTTCTGGCACTTGTGTGCCGTTCTGCAGTGTATATCCTCGTTCGGAAGTTGCAAGCGTAAGCGTAGCTACACATACACCCTGATCAAGATACTTCACTACGGGCTCCTGACCAATATTGCCAATAAGTATTACTTTGTTTAATGTCATAATATTATAAAGTTACTTTATCTTTAAACTTGTCGGATAGATTAACTCAATATCATCCGGAAACTAATCCAATCTGGTAGCCTTGTTGATGAGATAATAGTCGAGTATCACCATAGCCGCCATAGCTTCTACTACAGGCACCGCACGAGGCAACACACATGGATCATGACGTCCCTTGACCTCTATGCTCGTCTCATTGCCATCTTTGTCTACAGTCGGCTGTACCCTAAGCTGGGTTGCTACAGGCTTGAATGCCACTCTGAAGTATATATCCTGCCCGTTGCTTATACCTCCCTGTATGCCTCCACTGTGATTGGTGCGGGTATTAATCTTGCCATTATCATTATAGAATATATCGTTCTGCTCCGAACCTCTCTGGCCTAATCCGCCGAAGCCCTCACCATATTCAAAACCCTTCACGGCGTTTATGCTCAACATAGCAGAGCCCAATGCAGCATGAAGCTTATCAAATGCAGGCTCACCAAGTCCTATCGGACAGCCTTTGATAACACAGGTGACAGCTCCGCCAATAGTGTCTCCGTCTGCCTTGACATCAAGTATCAACTGCTCCATGCGCTTTGCAGCATCTGCGTCTGCACAACGTACAGGATTGCGCTCGATCTCCGCAAAGTCATACTTCGTATAGTCACTGCTGATAGATATATCTCCTACCTGAGAAGTATACGCCGTAATAGATATGCCAAGCTGTGACAATGCCAATTTGGCAAATGCTCCTCCTACACATCGTGATATGGTCTCACGTGCTGACGAACGGCCTCCACCACGATGGTCTCTAAGTCCATACTTCTGGGTATATGT
>JAZLKQ010000331.1:0-3244 GCA_045597745.1 Bacteroidaceae bacterium
GTGTGCTTATTGGCAACAAGATGGACAGGGCAAAGAAGGCGGCTGAGGCAATCAAGGCAGCTGAGGTAGAGTCAATCAAGGACTCTAACGGTCTTGACGCTGTCAAGGTAACATTCGACTCTGGTATTCTCTTCGCTACCAACAAGGCTGATCTCAATGCTGCAGCCAAGAAGTCACTTTCTGAGTTCGCTGCTGTGCTCAAGGAGTACAACGATGCAGACGTATCTATCTGTGGCCATACAGACAATACTGGTACAGACAAGATCAACAACCCTCTCTCTGAGAAGCGTGCTCAGTCTGTAGAGAACTATCTCCTCTCTTGCGGCGTATCAAGCGCACAGATCAAGAGCGTACTCGGATATGGTAGCACACAGCCTGTAGAGGACAACGCAACTGCAGAAGGACGTGCCAAGAATCGTCGTGTAGAGATTTACCTCTATGCAAGCGAGGCGATGATCAATGCTGCTAACGCTGGTACACTCCAGTAGTCAAACATACATCGGGTAGGGGAGCCATGCGACACATCAATGACGTGTGCTCCCACCTTCCTTCCCTTTTGACACAAGCCCTCGCTCATTGTGGCTGGAGGGCTTTTTTTACGCCGAACAATATTATAATGTAACTAATATAGTGTGTGGAGAGAAGTGAGAAAATAGACAATTCCTCATGCATACAGTCTCCATTCAGAATAACAATGAATGTCATAAGATGAAAAAAGTATTTTCATTCATAGGCAATACCATCAAGTGGCTGCTCATCATATTCCTCATCACAAGCATTGGTATGGTAGTGCTATACAAGTATGTTCCCGTGCCAGTGTCACCACTAATGGTGATTAGAGTCTGCCAACAGATTGGCGACAACAAGGAGATAAAGCTTGCTCATGATTGGGTGCCGCTCGACTCCATGTCACCCAATCTACCTCTTGCGGTTATGTCAAGCGAGGATCAGAACTTCTTCAAACACAACGGATTTGATATAGACGCCATCAATCAAGCACTCAAAGAGAAGCGAGAGACTGGACGTGAGCGAGGAGCAAGCACTATCAGCCAGCAGACAGCGAAGAACGTGTTTCTTTGGCCTGAATCATCATGGCTCCGCAAAGGCATAGAGGCGTATTTCACTGTACTGATAGAGACATTCTGGGATAAGCACCGTATCATGGAAGTATATCTTAACACCATAGAGATGGGCGATGGTATCTACGGAGCTCAGGCTGTAGCACAGGAACACTTCGGACGCTCTGCCGACCAGCTCACGAGAGAGCAATGCGCACTCATCGCTGCGACACTGCCTAACCCACTACGGTTTGACAGCAGCCATCCGTCACGATACATGAACAAGCGACAGGGACAAATCGTGCGCCAGATGCGCAACCTCGGTCATTTCCCAACCAGGGAAGAAGCGGAGGAAATGGGCAAGTAGCGACTATATACTATCGGACTCATTATTTGTTAATTTGTTAATTTATCCGATATTCTTAATGTTTTCGTTTTTCTTGCACGCACAAAGAAAAATAAGTAATTTTGCGAACCGTTAATACGAATAAATCGAATTATGAGTTCGCAAAAGAATGTGCTTGAAGTAATTCCTTTGATTGCGAAACAAGATTGAGTAACCTAATAAAACAAAACAATTATGAGCAAGATTACAATTATTACAGCGAGTCCTCGTAAGGACAGCAACTCAAACCAGATGGCATTGTGGTTCCAAGAGGAAGCAGAACGTATCGGTGCAGAAGTTGTAACATTTGATGCAATCAAGTTGAATCTCGACGGATGTCATGCATGTAACACTTGTTACAAGAGCGGTCATGCCTGTTCCTTCGAGCATGGTTTTGATCCTATTGCAGAGGCAGTTCTCGCAAGCGAAACTATTGTGTTTGCAGTACCTGTCTATTATTTTGCCATGCCTGGTCAAGCAAAAAATGTACTTGATCACTTCTATTCCTTCCTCGTCAGTGGAAAGGATCTCGGCAAGAAGACTATCCTTGCACTTGGCACTTCTGGTCAAGCTGTAGAAACAGATGTCTTCGAGGGAGTACGTGTTATCCTGAAGAAGAGTGCATCTTTCGTAGGTTGGGATTACGAGGAACTTTCTTTCGGTAATATGAACGTACCAGGAGCTATCCTCGAGACCGATGCAGAACAGAAAGTTAAAGCTTTGGCACAGAAGTACGCAAAATAAAGTACTCACATATAGCTTACAATAAAAGCCTGGGAGACAATCGTCGCCCAGGCTTTTATTATGATATGTTGACTAATGTACGTTACTACTTCTCGCTGCCGATAGCTTTCCAGATACCTGCTGCGATAGCTGCGCCTACGAATGGACCTACGATAAATACCCAGAGGTCTGTGAGTGCCTGTCCGCCCTCGAAGAGTGCAGGACCGATAGAGCGTGCTGGGTTGACAGATGTGCCTGTGTAGTGTATGCCTACGAGGTGGATGAGGATGAGTGAGAGACCGATAGCGAGTCCAGCAAAGTTGCCTGCACCCTTCTTTGCGTCAGTAGTGCCAAGTACTACGAGTACGAAGATGGCTGTGAGCACGATTTCTGCTATGAGGCCTACTACTACGCCATGATCACCACAGCTGTTGGCACCAGTTGTTGTGCCGCCTGCGAGTGCCTGGTCTGTGCTTGTAAGTGCAAAGAGGATTGCTGCACCGATACATGCGCCGATGACCTGACCTACCATGTATCCTGCTGCGTCCTTGCCACTGATACGCTTAGTGAGAAGGCATCCGAGCGTGATGGCTGGGTTGATGTGACAGCCACTGATGCCACCGATAGTGTATGCCATAGCTACTACCGCAAGACCAAATGCGATGGCTGTACCTACTACTGAAGCTGTGTCGCTTCCACAATTAAGACTTACGGCTGTGCCGCATCCGAGGAGGGTGAGTACCATGGTACCTACTGCCTCTGCTAAATACTTTTTCATAAATCTACTGAGTGATTTTAGTTGTTAAATAACTATGATTTATAGATGATTGTTATACGCCTGAGTTGTCGGCTGGGTCGACGTTGAGTCCACCGGTATTGTCCTCAATCATAGGTTCGGAGTCAATGTCATCGGCAATCTCCGTGTTGATGAGTCCGTCCTCGCCGATCATGATGGCGATGGGTACAGTGTGGTCGGATGCTTCATCTGGCTCACCTACTGTAGCTATGAAGTTGAGACGCGAGTGGTCATTGAGCCTTGAGAGGTGGTAGTTGAATCCGATAAGAGCGAAGTTGCTGT
>JAZLKQ010000332.1:0-5648 GCA_045597745.1 Bacteroidaceae bacterium
ACGTGATGAACAAGCAGCGTCAGGTCATCTACAAGCGCCGTCGCCATGCGCTTATGGGACAGCGTATCGGTATGGATATTACCAACATGATATGGGACCGTTGCGTCAATATCATCGAGAGTCAGGACTATGACGGATGCAAGGAGATGTTCATCAAGACATTCGCCATGGAGTTCCCGTTCTCAGCCAAGGAGTTTGAGAGCAAGGGACATTCCGCTATGGAGGAAGAAGCATTTGACCTCGTGCTTGCAACATTCAAGCTGCGTTGCGAAAGACTTGCAAAGTCTACTTATCCAGTCATCAAGGATGTATATGAGAATCGTGGCGGCATGTACGAGAATATCCTCGTACCACTTACTGATGGCCGTCGTGGCTACCAGATATCAGTTCCACTCAAGGAGGCATACGAATCAGAGGGCAGCAATATTATTGTAAACTTTGAGAAGGCGCTTCTTCTCCATACTATTGATGAAGCATGGAAGGAGAATCTCCGTGAACTCGATGAGCTCAAGCACTCTGTACAAAATGCTTCATACGAGCAGAAGGACCCATTGCTTGTATTCAAGCTTGAGTCAGTCAAGTTGTTTGACAACATGATCAGCAAGATCAACGACGAGACCATCAGCGTCCTCATGCGTACACAGCTCCCTCAGCTTGAGCAGGAGGAAGTGAAGCAGGCACCAGCACAGATGCCAGAGCAACCAAAGCCACGATATGTAGAGTCTCATCAGTCTCTTGATGAGCCATCAGAGGCACAACGTCAGCAGCAGGCGGCAGCACAGCAAGACACACGTCAGGCGGTACGTCAGCCAGTACAGCCAATCGTCAACGATGGACCAAAGATAGGACGAAATGATCCTTGTCCATGTGGCTCGGGCAAGAAGTTCAAGAACTGTCATGGCCGTGGACTTGTATAAGTAGCAGATGTTATTCGACTTGCATTATTAGACAGTTGAATACACAATAAATGCCCCGCTTACCTTCATTGGTAGGTGGGGCATTTATGATGTTTGTTGATTAGTGAGAGGCAGAAAGTAAATGTTAGAAGTACAATAAAACGAGATAAAGCAATAGTGCCTTTCCATAGTTTTGTATGTATGATGAATAATTCAGCTAGCTATGTTTTTCTTTTTTTTATGAAGAGAAAGCATCTTTTTACGAGTTGTATGTTATGTTATGTAAGAATAATGTGTATCTTTGCTGATGTAAAGTAGACGAGTATTGTCTTGTAGACTTTCACTACATAGTAAAAAGCGTCACACGATGCTTTGTTCATTGGTAATCTGAAACTACCACTTTCAAATACATGCCATTGACAAAAGCAGAGAGTAGTGCTTACGGATAAGTGTATACTACATCCGTTTTGTGTGCAGGGGGAATATGAATCCCCTTTTGCACACATTTAGATGTATATATGTATATCGTGGGTTCCTCTTTGTTCGTCAGCATGTAGGGCTGTGGTAGGCCTCAGATTACGGACGAGCAGATTGTGGACACCCACGTTTTTTGTTGTGTATGATACCGAATTAATTAATTAAGCCTTAGTTGGGTGTGAAAGGTATAAGTTTTATAATGCTTATGATTAACATTTTAGATTTTATCAATGAGAAGGGGGTTCTTGAAATCCCTAACGAAATTTGTATTAGTTCACGTAATGATGGATTAGCTGTGATAACTTATCAAATCAAGAAAATTGGTCCTAATTCTTTAGATCACATTAACAAACTTGTTGAGTTGCATATACCTTCAAGTGTTCAGGATATTGTATGGTGTTTTTATGAGTGCTATAACCTTGAGAATATCTACGTTGAAGAGAGTAACAAATCTTTTTGCTCAATAGATGGTGTGCTCTTCAGCAAGGATAAAAGTACGCTTATTGCTTACCCTAATGCTCATGGTAAAATATACTCTGTACCTGAAGGAACAAAGTTGATAGACAACTTCGCTTTCAAATCTTGTAAGGGCATCGAGGAAATTCATATTCCAAGCTCTTGTACAAATATTGGAACAAATGCATTCTACCGTTGTGATAATCTTGCTAAAGTGTATCTGCCAGATAATTTCATGTGTATTGGCGATGTTTTAGGAAGTACACGAATGAACATGCTGTTTGTATTTAAGGGTAAAGAATACAAATACGAGGAGTTAATAAAGGTGTTGTAGGTAATAATGGTATATGGAATCTGCTTTGGCTTATTCCATATACCTAATTAACATGTTGTTATATAATAGGAATAGAACATGAGACACATAATAATATTTGCCGTTACATTAATACTTATATGTATGCTTGCATGTAGTAGCAGTGCATCAGAACAAGTAACAGACAAAGATACAACTTCTACGGACAAAACCATCAATAATGATACTACTATCTGCCGTATCGGAATAAGTTTGGAACAATCAAATGGAGTTTACACTCTCCCTTGCTATGTCAATGGAGTTAAAATGAATTTTATTTTTGATACTGGAGCCAGTGATGTTTGTATATCCTTGACAGAGGCACTCTTTCTATACAAGAATGGGTATATTGAGGAGTCAGATATTTTAGGCGAGAGTACATCTGTGATAGCAGATGGCAGTATTGTTGAGAATACAGAAGTCAATCTTCACAGTATAGAGATTGAGGGTATAATGATTACAGATGTAAAAGCTATGGTGGTTAAGAGCATTGATGCACCATTGCTTCTTGGTCAATCTGCCATAAAGAAGTTAGGCAAAATAGAAATTGTTGGAGATTCTTTGTTTGTCTATAAAGAGGGGTTAATATCCAATGTAAAAACTCAAAAGGCAAAGACTACAACAGAAAGCTTTAAAAATGTTGAAGATGCCACATGGTGGGATAAAGTTCTTATTGCACTTGGCTACGATTCGAAAGTTGAAGAATACCTGAAGGCTGCTTATCAACTTAGTGAAAAAGGATTGTACGAGTTGGCTGAAAAGAATTGCAAAAAAGCATTGGCTTTAGACTCGGCTAATTGGAAAACCTATGGAATGCTTGGATATGTGAGATACCAAAGCGGTGATGAGATTAAACTTAAAAAAATAGCGAATCAATTGGTACGGAATTTTGAGCGTTATGTTGAATTAAACGAGGGAAAAGAAGATTTCCCGATTTCCGACGTTGACACTCTTAGATATAGAGTAGTTTTATGTGGATTAGCATGGTCGTATATATATAGCGATGGTGGCAATGACATGAAAAAAGCTATAGCACTATGTCAAGAGGTAATCTCAGAACATCCAGATAATACTATGGCATATAAACCCATGATAATTGGCTATGATTATTTATCAGAATATGAGAAGGCTAATTCGTGGGCAAAGAGATTACTCGAGATTGACAAAGAGTCTGGATATTTTTATTTAGCATATATTGCAGCTGATCAAGGAAGGAAAAAGGAAGCTATAAGGTATTATGAGAAATGTATCGAGTTGAATCCGCAGGAATGTGTAGCTATCAATAATTTGTCCAATTTATATTCTGGTACACGTGCGATTGAATTAAGGAAAAAAGCCGCAAGATTGGGTGAAGGATATGCACAGGAGTGGTGCAAAGATAATGGGTATAGTTGGTGATTGCTGTTACTAATATCCCTCCGGCTTTCATCCAAGGCCTTACGGCACTCCTTTGGTTCGCTAAAGCTCACGCCGTCGCAAGCGAAGCTCCCATCCCGCTTCGCTCCTACTTTAGTGGAGGAGTATGCTGATGGCACAGATAATAGATTTTGTGCCAAATAGTATATTATTCCCTTAGGAATGAGGGGTGAAGAACCCGTAATAACCATTGCAACAATAACAGAATTGTCAAATCACTATAAATAAGTAATATGCTAAAGATTAAGAGACTTCCTACGCATCCTGGTGATGTACTTAAAGAAGAACTGGAGGCACGTGGTATTACACAGGCTAAGTTTGCATCGTGTATTGGCGTTTCATACACGATGCTCAATGAGATACTAAATTGCAAGCGTCCTGTAACTTGTGATTTTGCGCTTCTTATAGAGGCAGCATTAGGTATAAACCCAGAATTGCTTATCAACATGCAAAGTCGCTACAATATGGCTCAGTCACGTATGAAGCCTACTTCAGCCATGCGATTTGATGAGATAAAGAAGAGAGCAGCATCATGGTTGTTATGACACCAGCACTTGTTCCTCTTGCCTGTTAGTACATTGTATAGACGAGGGGGAATGTTCTATTAGTCGGATGCGTATAGTAAGCTGATTATGAAAGTCGAGAAGTAGCAGTATTGGGTAGTGCTTTCTATACAATTGACGCAAAGATACTATATATAAGGTATGCTTTGCAAATATTATAGCAGTTATTTTTGTCTTGACGTTATAAAAATAACATGCGGTCGATAGAGGCTAATCATACGGTCGAATAAGGCGAATCGTCCGTATGATTAGCCTCTATCAACCGCATGATTATCGTCAATCATTTTATCCATGATTTTGTAATCTCCAGATGACAATGCGAGAAGAAATCGTTGCTCGCATATTATGGTCCATACAAAGCAGGCGACTTTGTCCTATAGGTCGAGTATTTGTTGATAGACTGTGCCTTGACGCTTACCATATACCATGCGAAACACCATCTGCACATATTGCTTATACGTACGGGCTATACATAATATAAATATGTGTAGTAGCGTATGTCTCAGGCGTTGCTTACGATGAGAGAGTCAGCATGTTTTGATTTTTTAACACTTTTGTAATATGTTGATTATAGGGAGGTTAAAAAGTTGTTAACAGGTGGATAGTACTTATCAACAAGTTATCAACAGGCTGTGTTGATAAGTAATTATGCCTTTTGTGTGTGGGGTGCTAATAAATGCTTACTTTTGTATCGTAAAAGTGAAAAGTAGAAGGATATGGCAGAGACAAGGAGAAATACTCGTAGGCGTTCGGATGTGCAGGAGTTGTCGATGGCAGAGCTTGGACACAAGCCACCGCAGGCGCTTGAGATAGAAGAGGCGGTGATTGGCGCATGTCTCAATGAGAAGGAGGCGTTTGGCAGTATCTCTGACATCATAAGACCAGAGTCTTTCTATGACTCCAAGCACAGTGAGATATTCAAGGCTATACAGTCTTTGTCTGCCAATGACAGACCTGTGGATATACTCACCGTGACAGAACAGCTCAGGGCTACTGGGAAGTTGGAGGATGCAGGTGGACCTGTATATATAGCAGAACTGAGTCAGCGTGTGCTCAGTAGTGCTCACCTTGAGTATCATGCAAGTATCATTGCACAGAAGGCGCTTGCCCGTCAACTCATATCTTACTCAAGTCGTATACAGACGCTCGCTTACGATGAGGGACAGGATATACAGGAACTGATGCAGAAGGCTGATGGTGAACTCTTCGAGCTCTCGAAGACCAACATGAAGAAAGACTTTACTCAGATCAATCCTGTCATTGAGCAGGCTTACGATCTGCTACGTGAAGCGGCATCACGTACTGATGGTCTCAGTGGACTCAGTTCGGGATTTCCGTCATTGGACAAGATGACAAGTGGTTGGCAGAATAGTGACCTCATCATCATTGCCGCTCGACCTGCCATGGGTAAGACGGCGTTCGTGCTCTCTATGGCAAAGAATATAGCTGTTGACCAGAGGGTGCCGGTAGCGATGTACTCGCTTGAAA
>JAZLKQ010000333.1:0-2703 GCA_045597745.1 Bacteroidaceae bacterium
AATGAAGTCTACAGTAATGCCGTCAGCAACATATCCCTCATCGAGCGTATCAATAGCTCGTGGAGCTGAAGCAGGACGAAGTTCGTTGAGCGTCTGGCATATCTCATGCAAATGCTGATGAGTGAAGAGCTTGTATACAGAGAAGTTGTTGTTGCGCCAAGAGAAATGTGTCGTAGCTCCCGGTTTCTGCCCCGCACCTGTACTGCCAGTGATGGCGTTGACGCTTATATCATGAATAAGCATTCCAGCCTTCGCTACAGGAAGAAGACCCAGCTGTATACAAGTAGCGAAGCATCCTGGATTGGCAAGATGATTGCACTGGCTTATTGCGTCACGATGTATCTCAGGGAGACCATAGACATAATCATGGTCACCCTTGATGCGGAAGTCCTGCGCAAGGTCTATAATCTTTACGTTGTCAGGGATTGTATGTTCCTTGAGGAATGCCTCGCTCTTGCCATGGCCAAAGCAGAAGAATACGACGTCAACCTTATCAAAAGGCATCTCTGACGAGAACTCGAGCTCTGTCTCACCAATGAGTCCCTCGTGTACGTCATAAACTTTATTGCCGGCGTTTGACTCCGAATTAGCGAAGACAATCT
The DNA here is from genome assembly GCA_045597745.1 of Bacteroidaceae bacterium. Classification (GTDB taxonomy): domain Bacteria; phylum Bacteroidota; class Bacteroidia; order Bacteroidales; family Bacteroidaceae; genus Minthosoma. Next base: position 603 of record JAZLKQ010000333.1, read on the forward strand.
CTACCTCTGGATGGTTGAGCAAGAGGCGGATAAGCTCTCCGCCTGTATATCCCGCTGCTCCTAATATACCTACTTTAATCATTGTGCTGAATTGATGTTGGCACACCAGACGTTATATATTTCCAGTGTGCCTATGTTAGAGTCTATGCTTAGCCTATCTTTATCTCTCTTCCTCTGGATGAGCGAGGTAGTAAGCACGAAGTGCTGTTGAAGTGACCTTGATGAATCCCTTTGCGTCTTCTGACGACCATGCCTTAGCAGTCTCACCATATTCGCCGAGCTTGTTCTTGACGAGGTCGTTAGGTGAATCTACACCTACTGTCTGGAATCCAAGTGGACGAAGTTCGAGCGTAACGACACCTGTAACGTTGCGCTGAGAACTCTCAAGCATAGCCTCAATATCTGGCATAACAGGCTCGAGGTACTGGCTCTCGTGGAGGAACATGCCGTACCAGTTGCTTACCTGATCCTTCCAGTACTGCTGCCACTTAGAGAGTGTGTACTTCTCAAGGAAACGGTGTGCACCTATGATGAGCATTGGAGCAGCCGCCTCAAATCCTACACGGCCCTTGATACCGATGATAGTGTCGCCTACGTGACAGTCACGTCCGATACCGTATGCTGCACCTATCTCTTCTACTGCCTGAATGGCCTGTATCTTGTCTGCGTACTCTACGCCGTTGACACTTGCAAGTTCGCCCTTGACAAAACCGAGCTTAAGTATCTCTGGCTCGTTCTTGACTGGATGCTTGAGATATGCAGACTCTGGCAAGCCCTGAGTAGAGTCGAGGATTTCGCCTCCACAGATAGATGTACCCCAGATGCCCACATTGTATGAATACTTGAGCTTAGTGAAATCAGCGCTAAATCCGTTGGCGTTGAGGTAGTCAATCTCTTCCTGGCGGCTAAGGTTGCCGTCACGTGTGAGTGTGATGATCTCAACACCAGGAGCCATCACGAGGAATGTCATATCGAAACGAATCTGGTCGTTGCCTGCACCTGTACTGCCATGTGCAATAGCACTTGCACCAATCTCTCTTGCGTAACGAGCGATTGCGAGTGCCTGGAAGATACGTTCAGAGCTTACAGAGATAGGATAGCAGTTGTTGCGAAGCACATTGCCGAAGACCATATACTTGAGTGACTTGTCATAGTACTCCTGAGTCACGTCGAGAGTCACATACTTGGTAGCGCCAAGCTTGTATGCGTTCTCCTCATTAGTCTTGAGCTGTTCTGCACTGAAACCACCTGTGTTGGCACATGCCGCATACACTTCATAACCTTTCTCCTTTGCAAGATACATCACTGTGTAAGATGTATCAAGACCGCCGCTGAATGCAACGACTACTTTTTTCTTTTCCATATTATATCTATTGTGTGTGTTATTATGCTTTGATAAATATTGTTCCGTCTATCGCAGATTGAGTTCTGCAGCCTGCTTCGCCATCTCAACCACATCAGGTGGGAGTTCTACTGGCAAAGGCTCGCCTACATGCTCCTCTGGGTCATAGAGCATGGCTGTACATACACAGTACTTGCGGCCTGTACGGGCAAGTACGTCACAGTTGATGCAGCATGGCTTGTCTGGTGTGCCACAGCCTGCCCAATAGGCATCGTCGTCTGTAAGCTGAGCAAAGGTCACCGGTACATATCCGAGGCTTGTATTGATACGCATTACCGCTATCTGGCTCGTGAGGCCAAAGAGTTTGGCATGAGGCCAACGCAGTCTGCTAAGTGAGAATGCTGTCTGCTTGATGCGTTTGGCAAGATGATGTCCGCGGAACTTCTCCACAACGATAAGTCCAGAGTTGGCTACATACTCCTTGTTGCCCCAACTCTCAATATAGCAGAAACCGGCAAACTCTTCTTCTTCGCCAGCCAAGGCAATGATTGCCTTACGTTCTCTCATCTTTGTAGCCAGATATTCGTGTGTACGGCTCGCAATGCCTGAGCCACGCTTCTTGGCCGAATCTGTAATAGTGGCAAGAATAGTGTCTACATACTTTTCGTGCGAAGAGTCTGCAACAACTACCTTGATACCATCATCGTATTCCATCGTTATATCTATTATTAGTCTTTATTCGTTACACCTTAATATATA
>JAZLKQ010000334.1:0-3343 GCA_045597745.1 Bacteroidaceae bacterium
CCTCCGGCTTTCAGCCACCTCCCCTACTTTAGGGGAGGAGTATGCTGATGGCAATGACAATGGATTATGTGCCTAATTGTATGTTGTCACCTAATGATGAGGTAAAAACGAAAAAGTTATACACAAAGATTTGTCAGTTAATACGAAGTTGACTATATTTGCACATTATATATAATATACATATCAACGATATACTATACAATGGAAATACAGGAAACACCTGTCTTACTCCTCACCGGCTATCTCGGCAGTGGTAAGACTACACTCGTCAATAAGATACTCACCAACCGAAAGGGCATCAAGTTTGCTGTCATAGTCAATGACATAGGTGAGGTCAACATAGATGCAGAACTCATCCAGAAGGGCGGCATTGTGGGACAAAAGGATGAAAGCCTGGTTGCCCTGCAGAATGGTTGTATATGCTGCACGCTGAAGATGGACCTCGTCGAACAGCTCAACGACATCATGTCACAACGCAAGTTTGACTACATCGTAATAGAGGCAAGCGGTATATGCGAACCTGCACCGATAGCACAGACTATATGCAGTATGCCAAGCCTCGCCCCTAAGTCTATGCTCTCAGGACTGCCTGTGCTCGACTGCATCGTCACTGTGGTAGATGCACTGAGACTGCAGAGCGAGTTTGGTTGCGGCGAGAAACTGGACCGTCAGACTATAGGCGAAGAGGACATTGAGAACCTTGTGATACAGCAGATCGAATTTTGCAACATCATACTGCTCAACAAGGCGTCAGAGGTCACACCACACGAACTCGGCCGCATACGTCAGATAATCAAGGGTATACAGCCTAAGGCACAGATCATAGAGTGTGACTACTGCAACATAGACCTCGACAAGATAGTGGGTACGGGCATGTTTGACTTCGATGATGTCGCAACATCAGCTACATGGATCAAGGAGATAGAGAGCGAAGTGCATGAAGATGACGACGATGACGACGAACACGAGCATCACCACCACCATCATCATCATGAGGACGAGCATGACGAAGACTGTCCTTGCCACCATCATCATCACGACGATGACGATGAGCACGAGCATCATCACCACCATGACCACGAGTGCACATGCGGCTGTCATCATCACCACCACCATCATGGCGAGGGCGAGGCAGAGGAGTATGGCATCGGCACATACGTATATTACGCACGCAGACCATTCAGCCTCGGACTCTTCGACGACTTTGTAGCCCGCAGATGGCCTAACAATATCATACGTGCCAAGGGCATGTGCTACTTCCGTAGCGAATATGACATCTGCTATGTCTTCGAACAGGCAGGAAAGCAGTTCTCTCTCAAGAACGCCGGTCAGTGGTACGACACCATGCCTAAGGACGAGCTCCAACAACTCCTCGCACAGGAGCCTAAGCTACGTCAGGAGTGGGACGAGACATACGGTGACCGTATGCAGAAGATAGTGTTCATCGGGCAGCGATTGGACAAGAAGGCTATCAAGGAAGAACTGGACGCCTGTCTCATGGACTAAGGACGTATGTTGCTCGTTGACAGGTGTTTATAGATATATTGCAATTACAACACTAACTACATACTAACATGAAAAGATTATTAACCACACTACTATCACTGTCTATCGTCATCGGAATGATGGCACAGACTAACGTGACAAGCAAGTACATCACCAATCCATCGTTTGAGACCAACGGTACGTCTGGATGGATATGTACTGGCATGGTGACTCAAAGCAACTCAAGTTTCACAAAGAAAGAAGGAGGTATATACCTCGAGAAGTGGGTTGCTACAGGTTCGTCCGTCGGCACAGGAAGTGTCAAGCAGACTCTCAACGGACTCGAACCTGGCAAATACACGCTCACTGCCTCAGCGCAGAACATCGACCAGAGTTCGACTACAAAGAAGTGTACTGGCGCTAAGATATATGCCGGAAGCAAGTCTACAACTGTCAATCTTACCAATGACTACAGCGTGGACTTCACTTATATCAGCGGTGAGATAGAGATCGGATTTAGCGCAACAAGCGCAAACGGCAACTGGTTGTCAGTGGACAACTTCCGCCTGACATACAACGGTCTGCCTGACATCGCTGACTGCAAGACTGCTCTTAGTGATGAACTCAAGACTGCTAACACTCTGTACGGTACAGGCGCAGGTATCAACGCTGCTGCTCTCAAGAGTGCGATAGACGCTGCCCAGCAGGCTGTCGACAATGCTGACGCGACTGCCGAACAGTGTATCGCCGAATACAAGAATCTCGACAAGGCAATCTCTGAATACAAACTCGACAACGTGAGCGAGGATGCTCCACTCGACTATAGCAAGTACATCAACAATCCTTCGTTTGAGGTCAACGGCACTAACGGATGGGCTCTCAACAACCTTGTGTCTCAGAGCAATAGCTCGTTCTCCAAGAAGCAAGGCACATACTATCTCGAGCGTTGGGTTGCTACTGGCAACTCTGCAGGTTCTGCAAGTGTCTCTCAGGTCATCAAGAACTTGCCTAACGGTATGTACAAGCTGACAGTAGGTGCACAAAACCTCGACCAGGGCTCTACATCTAAGAAGTGTACTGGTGCCAACATATATGCAGGTGTCGAATCCACTCCTGTATATACTGCCGCTGACTACTCAGTCAACTTCATATCTATCGCAGGAGAGGTAGAGATAGGTTTTAAGGCTGTGGACGTAAGCGGCAACTGGTTGTCCGTCGACAACTTCCGCCTCTATCTCATAGGTAAGGTCGACAAGGCAGGAGCCGTAGCCGAGATACAGCGCAAGGTCGGCGTGGCTGAGGGATTGCAGGCCAACGTCATGTATACTGCCGTAGCTGCTAATCTGCAGAATGCCATCGATGGTGGCAAGCAGATCAACGAAAGCAGTTCTGACAGCGACATAGCAACAGCTTCGAAGGCTCTCGACAGCAGTATTGCCGACGCCAACAAGTCTATCGCCGACTATGCTTTACTCAACACAGCTATCGAGAAGGCAGAGAGCGCATACGATGCTGGTCTGAACGGTGCAGACGACTTCAAGGCTGAGATTGACAAAGCTAAAGCCCTCTCTACTGACGCTACGGCAACAGCTGCTTCGATAGCCGACGAGATCGCTGCCCTCGAAAGGGCGCAACTCGCATTCAATATAGCCAACGCTACTCCAGGCACAGGTACTGCACCTAAGGTTACAGCTACCAATCACTATGTGCCAACAGGTAGTACTGAGGCTCTCATGCGTGCGACATTCTCCGGAAGCAACATCATCGAGAAGGGTGTATGCTGGAGCACAGAGCACGAGCCAACTGTACTTGACAGCCGCACTACAAAGTCTTTCACTCTCAACGGCACCATCATCCA
>JAZLKQ010000335.1:0-3715 GCA_045597745.1 Bacteroidaceae bacterium
CCGATGGCTGTAGTCTCTGGTATCCATCCCGCATCGACGATATTGATGCCGAAGAATGTTCCGAGCAGGAATCCTACCACTGTAGTGGCGATACCGAGCGCAAGTATCATCGAACCGCATCCCGCCAGCATTTCGCCGACGATTGGCACTTTCTTTGTCTTGCCCATCATGTCCATAAGTCCATAGAGCGCAATGAGTATACCATATCCTGCATCGCCCATACATATAGCAAAGAAGAGCGTGAAGAATGGTGCCACTATTGGTGTTGGGTCCCACTCATTGTAGCATGGGAAGCCATACATCTTGGTCAGTCTCTGGAACATGGACGAGAATGCATCGTTCTTGAACTTGATAGGCACTACGTCATCCTTTGCAGCTTCTCTCGTCTCATAGTAGACGTCTAATGACTGGAGGAAAGAGGTAATCTCCTGTTCCTTGTCCATAGGATACCATCCCTCAAGTACCATCAGCTTGTCCTCAGCCACCGAAGCAGAGTTGAGCTTTGCCTGTCTGAATGCTATGAGGTTGAGAAGATGCTTCTCGTATGATGCCAACTCATTGAGATGACCATGAGCAAGATCAAGCTGCTGCTGTGCAAGCGTTGTCTGCTGTTCCTGAGCCTGCACAACCTTGTCCTGACACTCTGCAAGCGACATCTCAGGGAGCTGTACGCTCTGTGCCTTGACCATGCCGGCATCATCTGATGTCTCAAACGCCACGAAGTACACGTTCTTTCCATCGTCTGCCACGACTGAGTCGGCGTATTCGGAAGCAAGGGACTTGGCAAAGTCCTTCTTTGGCGCTATATAGTATCGTATATTGAGACCGAGGTCGGCAAGTGCCTGGATATTTGCCTTGTCATATTCGCCCCATGGCGTGAGAGCTTGCAGGTCACGCTCGTATGAGAGGAGGTCGGCAGCGTTGCTCTTGATGGCTTCTGCCAGCGCATCTGCCTGATGTACAAAGGCGTCGCATGTGTCATGCTTGTCTTTGGCTGCAGACGATGTGACTGAAGCCAATGTCTCCGGGTCTGTTGCGCTTACGGCTGCAAGCTGTGCAATGACTGTATGCAGGTGCTGTGCCTTGTCCTGCAACGACTTGAGTTCTGCCTCTGAGGCTTCGGCATTGGCTCCAGACTCGGCTGTACTCTTCTGCACATGCACCACTCCGAGTCGCTGCAATCCTGTGAGAAACTCGTCATACTCCTTATGATATATAAGGAACGTAAGCTTTTTCATCTTCTGTATCATACGGCTTCTTCCTCCTTTCTTGCACGCTTCTCCTGGAGCGACTTGAGTATCTTCTGTGATGACTTGGAGAGATTCTCCTCGTCTTCCATAAATCGCTTTATCTTGCGGACTGCCTCCTGATAGCCTGGTATCTGTACCTTCTCAAAGAGGTTAACCTTCTGAGTGGTCTTCTTCCTGGCATGGTCAAGCAGATGAAGCTTGGCGAGGACGAACTCTCGTTCGACTGCTGTCTTGGCAAGTCCCTGCAGCAACTTGATACCGTCGAAATACCATTTAGGAGCGCTGAAGAGTCCGAAAGGACGTACTTCGAGCTCGATATTCTTGAGTATCGGAACACGAACGCCGGCTATCTTCTTGACATCGAGTTCGACGTCCTTGAGTGACACGAGTGAGGCATCAAACTCTCCCCACAACGCATACATGGATTCGTATCCACCTATCTGTTCCTGCAGTTTCCTCTCCAACTCGGCAGCTTCTTCCTTGCACTTCTTCACCTCAAGACGCAGTGCAGTCTCCTTACTCTTGATGATAGGGAGAGTACGCTGACGCATCTTGAGGTTCTTCTCAATCTGCTGAAGCGATGTCTTATTGTATTGAAACTTAATTGCCATTAGTATTTAATTGATTCTCTATTCATAATGGATTGCTATGAATATAAGAAGTTACTTATAAACTACTATGAGATATTAGAAATCACCGCATCCCCAACAACCACAATTATCTCCACAAGTACACTTAGATTCATCGCCGCCACATTGACAGCCCATATATCCCTCTGGGTCATCAGCTGTAGCTGATATTTTCGACATATAGGTTATGACATTGACGCCCTTGTACTCTGTCTGAGGTGCTGTATATTCTTTCTTATTAATATCCATGATTATATATAATATAGATACCTTTAACTCCAGTAGATGTCAGTAAATTCTTTCTTGATATTGACTTCCTCAATCTTGAAGTACTTGCGGAAGAGACTCCATGTCACGTCGAGCATCTCTGTAGTGTCGAGGTTGACGTCGATAGCAAGGAGCTTGTCTGCATAGTCCTTGGCGAAGTCGAGACAACGGTTGTCGTAGTCTGTGAGGTCAAAACCATTCTCGAGCTTTGTCTTGGCATTGGCAGCGTCGGAGTAAAGACGGATGGCAGCATTCATCACCTGGCTGTGGTCCTTACGAGTCTTCTTACCACTGACAAGCTGCTTCAGACGTGAGAGCGAACGGAATGGGTCGACGATGACCTTACCGATATCTGAATCACGACGGAGATAGAGCTGACCCTCGGTGATATAACCTGTATTGTCAGGTACGGCATGTGTGATGTCACCACCAGAGAGTGTTGTCACCGCGATGATGGTGATAGAACCACCACCTGCCTCTTCTGGGAACTGTACAGCCTTCTCGTATATCTTTGCGAGGTCTGAGTAAAGTGAACCTGGCATTGAGTCCTTGGATGGGATCTGGTCCATACGGTTGGACACGATAGCGAGGGAGTCTGCATACGATGTCATGTCGGTAAGGAGCACAAGTACCTGCTCATGCTTCTCTACAGCGAAATACTCTGCCGCTGTCAGCGCCATGTCTGGTACAAGCAGACGCTCTACGGCTGGGTCCTCTGTAGTATTCATGAATGAGATGATACGGTCGAGCGCACCGGCGTTGGAGAATGTGTTGCGGAAGAAGTAATAGTCGTCATTGGTCATACCCATACCACCAAGGATGATCTTGTCTACCTTAGCACGGAGGGCTACCATCGCCATTACCTCGTTGAATGGCTGGTCAGGGTCTGCGAAGAATGGGATCTTCTGTCCTGACACAAGTGTATTGTTGAGGTCAATACCTGCAATACCTGTAGCGATGAGTTCGCTTGGCTGCTTACGGCGTACAGGGTTGACGGAAGGTCCACCGATTTCGACTTCCCTACCCTCTATCTCTGGTCCACCGTCAATAGGATTGCCGTACGCATTGAAGAATCGTCCGCTCAACTGGTCACTCACCTTAAGCGAAGGAGACTTGCCGAGGAATACTACTTCTGCATTGGTTGGGATACCACCTGTACCCTCAAATACCTGAAGCGTAACATCATCGCCTGCAATCTTAACCACCTGGGCAAGCTTGCCGTTGATAGTAGCCAGCTCGTCATATCCTACGCCCTTTGCCTTGAGCGAGCAAGTGGCCTTTGTGATCTGGCTTATCTTTGTATATATCTTTTGGAATGCTGTTGCCATGTCTTAATCTTTATTTAGCATTGCAGTAACCTGCTTCTTAAATTCGTAGTATTCGTCTGACTTGTATACGCAGTAGTTCATCTGCTTACAGAGGTTGATCATCTTCTTGTAGAAGTCTACTACCTGCAGGAAGTCGTCAAACTGCATCTCTGCATTACATATCTCTGTCACGAGGTTGAGTATCTCTTCCTGACGTTCGAGTGAGGTAACGGCATCGACTTCATCAAAGGCATCCTGCTGG
>JAZLKQ010000336.1:0-7991 GCA_045597745.1 Bacteroidaceae bacterium
GGCACGTTGTACTTCTTAGTAAGGAGGCAGCAGAACTTCATCATGATAGCAGGACCGATAGCAAAACACTTGTCTACCTTCTCGCGCTGGATAACCTGCTCGATACCTACTGTCACAACTCCCTGCTGACCATAGCTACCGTCATCTGTCATGATGATAACCTCATCAGAGTGCTTACGCACCTCGTCTTCGAGGATGATGAGTTCCTTTGTACGACCTGCAAGTACAGATACGACCTTATTGCCTGCAGCCTTGAGAGCCTTGATGATAGGGAGCATAGGAGCAACACCTACACCACCACCGGCACATACTACAGTACCGAAGTTGTCGATATGAGTTGCCTGTCCGAGTGGACCTACAACGTCAGTTATATAATCGCCGGCATTGAGGCTACAGAGCTTTGTTGAGCTATAACCTACTGTCTGGACAACGAGTGTGATTGTGCCAGCTTCTACATCAGAGTCTGCGATAGTGAGAGGCATACGTTCACCGTTCTCACCTACACGAACGATCACAAAGTGACCAGCCTTTCGTGACTTAGCAATCAGAGGTGCTTCAACTACGAGCTTGAAGACCTTCTCGGAGAATTGCTCTTTTGAAATAATCTTGTTCATAATAATTACGTTAATGACCGTATGTCTGTTTTGCTGTGTTCCTCATCGGAAGAAATCCAAACAGAGAAGTACGGCCTTCTGTTTGTATTGGTTGTTTTATTTTGATTTTACTATAAAAAATGTGTTGACTATGCCATAAATGCTTTGCCCCGTACCATCTGTAATCGATGGGGCGGGGCATAGTTGTATTAGTCAATATATTCGAATCCAGTGTATGGAACAAGTGCCTTAGGCATACGGATGCCCTTTTCGGTCTGGTTGTTCTCAAGGAGAGCAGCGACGATACGAGGGAGAGCAAGCGCACTACCGTTGAGTGTATGAGCAAGCTGCACCTTCTTGTCTGCATTGCGATAACGGCACTTGAGACGGTTGGCCTGGTATGTGTCGAAGTTGCTTACAGACGAAACCTCGAGCCAACGGCCCTGAGCTTCTGAGTAAACCTCAAAGTCGTAGCAGATGGCAGAAGTGAAACTCTGGTCACCACCACAGAGACGAAGTATACGGTATGGGAGTTCGAGCTTCTGGAGGAGTCCCTCTACATGGTCAAGCATCTCCTTGTGGCTCTCGTTGGAGTGCTCAGGAGTGTCGATGCGAACTATCTCTATCTTAGAGAACTCGTGCAGGCGGTTGAGTCCACGTACGTCCTTACCATAAGCACCAGCCTCACGACGGAAGCACTGAGTGTAAGCGCAGTTCTTGGTAGGGAGATCCTTCTCATCGAGAATGACATCGCGATAGATATTTGTTACAGGAACCTCTGGTGTAGGGATAAGATAGAAGTCATCTACCTCACAGTGGTACATCTGTCCCTCCTTGTCTGGGAGCTGACCTGTGCCATAACCAGAAGCCTGATTGACTACAGTTGGAGGCATGATCTCTGTATATCCTGCCTCACGAGCCTGATCGAGGAAGAAGTTGATGAGGGCACGCTGGAGTCTTGCTCCCTTGCCAACATATACAGGGAAACCTGCACCTGTAATCTTCACACCAAGTTCGAAGTCAATGAGATTGTACTTCTTTGCAAGTTCCCAGTGAGGGAGCTGTGCACCACCGTTCTCAGGGACAGTAGTCCAGTTGCCTACTGTATCGCCCGGCTGGCATTCACGCAGGTTGCTCTTGACCACCTGGTTGTCCTCAGCAGCACTACCTTCTGGTACTTCGTCGTATGGTATGTTTGGAATAGTGCAGAGATGTGCAACGAGAGCTTCTTCAGCCTCTTTCTTCTGTGCCTCAAGCTCAGCAATACCTGCCTTAAGCTTAGCGACTTCAGCCTTAGCTGCCTCAGCCTCTTCCTTCTTGCCCTGCTTCATGAGCTGTCCGATCTGAGCAGCAAACTTCTTGCTCTCTGCAAGAGATGCGTCAAGTTTGGTCTGAGCGTCACGACGAGTCTTGTCGATGGCTATTGCCTTTTCTACAGCTTCCTTAGCACCGGCAAAGTGCTTCTTCTCGAGACCTTTGATAACTCGTTCGGTCTCTTCTGATATAAGTTTCAGTGTTAACATCTTATTCTACTAATGTTTTTGTGTTGGTCTATTCTTCACTCTCTGGCGGATCTCTGCTTTGTGCCTTGCAGCACCCGAGCCGTGAGCACCTGTCTGATAGCCTTTCTTCCTTGCCTTAGTCCTGACCTTGCTGCTATCGTCCTTGCGTTCTTTCTTCGCTCCGCCAAAGTTGATGCCATTCATCATGGCATAAAGTATTTCGTTGTCGTCTGCCATATAATTGGTAGATTATCCTTTCGTCCGAAGATGTAAATATCTTGGCGATATTATCATTATATATTAATGGTGGAACAATCTGATGCCAGTGAATGACATGGCGATATTGTACTTATCGCAAGTCTCTATGACATTGTCATCACGTACAGAGCCACCTGCCTGTGCTATATACTCTACGCCACTCTTGTGAGCACGCTCGATATTGTCTCCGAATGGGAAGAATGCGTCAGATCCGAGAGCAACACCTGTATTCTGTGCAATCCATGCCTTCTTCTCCTCGATAGTAAGTGGTTCTGGCTTCTCAGTGAAGAACATCTGCCATGTACCGTCACGAAGTACATCTTCGTACTCATCACCGATGTATACGTCGATAGTGTTGTCGCGGTCTGCACGGCGAATACCCTCCTTGAATGGGAGGTTCATGACCTTTGGACACTGGCGCAACCACCAGATGTCAGCCTTATTGCCGGCAAGACGAGTACAGTGTATACGGCTCTGCTGACCTGCACCGATACCGATAGCCTGACCATCCTTGACATAACATACAGAGTTGCTCTGAGTGTACTTTAGGGTGATGAGCGCAATCTTGAGGTCACGCTTAGCTTCCTCTGGGAAGTTCTTATTCTGTGTAGGAATATTCTCAAAGAGATTGTCACCAGTTAGGTCAATCTCGTTGCGTCCCTGCTCGAAAGTCACACCGAAGACCTGCTTTCTTTCGATTGGAGCTGGAGTATAGTCTGGATCAATCTTTATTACGTTATAAGTACCCTTACGCTTGTCACGAAGTATCTCGAGAGCTTCTGGAGTATAGTCAGGTGCAATAACACCATCGCTCACCTCACGCTTGATGAGTGTAGCTGTAGCCTCATCGCAAGTGTCACTGAGAGCGATAAAGTCTCCATACGATGACATACGGTCAGCACCACGAGCACGAGCGTATGCAGTAGCTATTGGAGTGAGAGGTATCTTAACGTCATCCACAAAGTATACCTTCTTGAGTGTGTCGCTGAGAGGAGCACCTACTGCGGCACCTGCAGGGCTGACATGCTTAAACGATGCAGCCGCTGGCATACCTGTAGCAGCCTTCAGTTCCTTGACGAGCTGCCAACTGTTGAGTGCGTCAAGCAGGTTGATGTAGCCTGGACGGCCATTAAGTACTTCGATTGGTAATTCTCCTTCCTCCATAAAGATACGGGAAGGCTTCTGGTTGGGATTACAACCATACTTCAAAGATAATTCTTTCATTTTTATTATAGCGCTATAAATATTGTTTCCTGTCCAAACTTAGATGCACATTATATAATAATGTATACACGACAAATGCATCCGTGTCTAAATCTTTGCAAAGATACAAGTTATTTGCCACTTTTCTGCTATCATGTACAATAATTGTTGCGTCAAATACATTTTTTTCAACTTTTATCACGTATGCGTCAACGTCTTGTTGTATCTAATAAAAGATTTTATTACTTTTGCACGCAAATTTGAAACAAGCGTCACAAAGAGACCATTTACTAAACATTCATTTATGACAAAGCGATTTTCACTTGAAGACCTTACCAAAGGCAATGTATGGACAATCACAGAGTCTGAGCTCAATCAGATGCTCATCGACGGCAAGAAGCACGAAGACTTTGCCGAGAATGAGGCTCACTACATGAATATCATCAGACCGGTATTTGACGTCCAGTACATCAATCGTGAAGACGAATCAACCATCAGCGCACTCGAAGCCAAGCACTACGAAGTATTCTATGCGCCTAATGACGGACCTAACAACGCTGTGGCAATACGCAAGCGTCCTATTAAGAAGATAACTGACCTCACGATGGAAAACATCTTCCATCTCGACACAGACGAAGTGCTCAGACTCATTGAGAACAATATGGGCACAGGATGGCAAGGTCTGCCACTCGCGGTACAGGACATCATCGAACAGGCATTCTTCGTAGACTGCAGCACACTCCCAGCGTACGCCATGCACAGGGCAGGAGGTATCATCGACCGCCACAAGGATGATGGTTATGACGTACTTGAGATAGACCGTGGAGGATGGATTGAAGGTATATTCATCAAGCCAAAGCCACGTCATGAGAAGGTTCGTTTTGACTATCAGTCATCAGCCAAGGATGAGGACATCGACGACATCGACGACGATGACGATCTGCCAGACACATCAGACGACACTCCAAATATGGATGATGACATGGACGATGAAGCACCTGAGGATGCTCCTATCGACGAAATCTCAGATGATATTCCAGATGAGACTGACGACGATGACGATGACGAATAGCATTATTTATCATAAATCTTTGGTCAATTCAAAAACAATTCATACCTTTGCACTCGCAAAAACAAAACATAGCGTTGGTGCCATAGCTCAGTAGGTAGAGCATCGGACTGAAAATCCGTGTGTCCCCGGTTCGAATCCTGGTGGCACCACATACAAAGAAGCAGCTTACAACAGTAAGTTGCTTTTTTGTTTATATTTATATCGTTAGCTTCTTATCTTATAAGTCATTATTTATTGACATCGATTATATTTCTTTTGTAGTTATTTATCTGCAGAAGAAGGAATATCTATATATTTTAAGCAAAATCACATATACAATTTGATAAATAATATGATTTTGTATACCTTTGCCTATGGGAAAAGCAATTAATAACATCTAATAAATCAAATTTAATTATGAAACAGACAACTGTACTTGGAATCTTGGCTATATCTTTGCTTTTAGGTTCATGTTCGAAAGATGACGATACACCAGACGTTCCACAGCCAATAGCTGACTGCACTTATACGGCTAATGGCGTAAGTTTTAAGATGATAGGTGTGCAGGGAGGCACATTTATGCAGGGAGCAACAGAAGAACAAGGAAGTGATGCTTGGGATAATGAGAAACCTGCACATAGCGTGACTGTAGGTAGTTACAGTATTGGAGAGACTGAGGTGACTCAAGAGTTATGGGAGGCTGTGATGGGTAGCAATAAGTCTCACTTTAAGGGACCAAAGCGTCCTGTAGATACAGTATTCGATCATGAGTGCCAAGAGTTCATAACCAAGCTTAATGCTATTACTGGCAAGAAATTTCGTCTTCCTACCGAATCGGAGTGGGAGTACGCATGTCGTGGCGGAAACAAGAGCAAGGGCTATAAGTATAGTGGCTCTAATAAGCTGGCAGAAGTTGCATGGTATAAAAATAACAGTTATGACAAGGGCGAAGATAGCCCAAGCTTCGGCACACATGCTGTCGCAACTAAAAAGCCAAACGAACTTGGCATTTATGATATGAGTGGCAATGTCGAAGAAATATGCGAAGACATATTCCATTGGTATGATTCTGATATATTGCTGTGGGATCATGTAAGTAGAGGCGGCGATTGGGTCAGTGATGCAGTTATGTGTCGTTGTTCTAGTCGTAGTGCGAATGGAACTAATATTTCTTCTCCTGGAGTCGGATTTCGCTTAGCACTATGATGACATCAGACATGTTGTAAGATTTGCACCACATGACAAATAGTGCATTTTACATTCATGCACTCATACATATATTTGCAATTATATCTTTCACTTCTTCCACACTCATCTCAATCTGTTATATTACAGCGAGATAAGTGTGGAAGATGTATATCAAGACATCCTTCACCGACATTTCACATCTTTCACAGTTTCACTTTGTACATTTCTTTCGCAGATATAGGTGCAAGCGAAAGAATAATAAGAAGATTTATGCTGTTTGCTTATTTTTGAGTATATTTGCACGTGTATAAATATGAACACAGATTACAATCACATATCAAATAACAATGGCAAAGACTGAGAGTCATAGAAGCAAACAGACTAAATACAAGGTCAAAGAACCTGCAATGTACAATGTAGTGATGCACAATGACGATGTCACCACGATGGAATTTGTGGTGTTTGTGCTGATGCGCATATTTCACAAGACTTACGAAGATGCGGAGACCATCATGCTCAAGATACACAATGAGGGGTCCGCTATCGTAGGTACATACTACAGAGACATTGCAGAGACGAAGGTAAGGTACACTACAGACTTTGCAAAAAGCAATGGATTTCCACTATTATTAACTATCGAAGAAGCATAATGACAAACGTATTCAACTTAGACCCAAGTACATGCGAAGATAGTCTGACCGAGGCTATCGAACTGACAATCAAGATGGCAGAAGAGTCCAGGTATGAGTATATCACACCTGAGATGCTGCTCTACACTATCGCACATCAGACCGAATTTAAGCGTTATTGCAGCCGACATGATATTGATGCAGAAGCACTTTGTACAGAACTGTACTCATATATCTCCTCTCAAGACAAGCTACTGGATGAGGAGGACTATATTGCTCTGCCATCATTTCAGATGACCAACCTCATCTCTTATATTGAGATGGAACTGAAAAACATCGAGCATCAAAGGGAAGATGACAGTGAATATGACAAATCATATTCTGACAATATATCCGTACCTGACGTGGTAAGCTTTATGTATGATCTTGATGACAGCATAGCGTACTATTGCCTCTGCAAATACTTTGGCGATAACCCTGACAAATGGATAGATGACCTCTATATGGAGTATGGCATAATGCCGTATGAGGAGAAGACTGCAGAGCCAAAAACCGTGGGCAGCGCCTATATCAAGATCAACAAGATAGAAGGAGTAAACAGCGAGGACCTGATACGCAAGCTCATGGAGAGTGCAAGTCAAGTGATAGGTTCGGTCGGTTCGGTCAGTTCGATCAATGTCAATGGCTCTACCTCTGACAATAGACAGAAGTCCGACAAGGAGACAAAGCGCGAGCCATGGGAAGACCTTGTGACTTGTATCAACGATATATACATGTCCAAGAATCCCCTCATCGGCAGAGAGAAAGAACTGGAGCGCACCATACGCATACTCTGTCGTAAGGACAAGAACAATCCGCTATATATCGGTGAACCTGGTGTAGGCAAGACTGCCATCATATATGGGCTCGCCAAGATGATAGAGGAGGGGCGTGTGCCTAAATGGCTCAAGGGGAAGAAGATATACGCACTTGACATGAGCAATATGGTGGCAGGAGCAAGTTATCATGGTGAGTTTGAGAAACGCATGAAGATGGTGCTCGAAGGAGCAAAACATCGTGCAGGCTCCATCATCTACATCGATGAGATACACAATGTTGTAGACACCGGTGGCGGCAATACCTCCATGAATGCCGCCGAGATGCTCAAGCCATATCTCGAGGACGGCACGATACGATTTATAGGCAGTACTACATATCAGGAATACAACAAGTCTATTGCCAACAAGAAGGCTATAGCACGTCGATTTGGACTTATTGACATCAAGCAGCCGTCTGCAGATGAGACTGTCAAGATCATCAGCGCTCTACTGCCTATATACGAAGATCATCACGGAGTAAAGTATACTGACGAGGCTGTAAGATATGCAGTCGAGCAGACAGACATGCTTATCAACGACCGTTGTCTGCCTGACAAGGCTATCGACATCATCGATGAGGCTGGTGCATATCTGCAGCAGAATCCCCTGCTCAACAAGAATGGTCAGCCTAAGGCAAAGCGTTACCAGAAGGTTGACAAACAGCTTGTCAAGCAGATACTCACCGAGGTGTGCCGTATAGATGCCAAGGC
>JAZLKQ010000337.1:0-3012 GCA_045597745.1 Bacteroidaceae bacterium
ATTGATGGCTGTTCAACGCCTGCATTTACTACAAGCCCTGCATATTCACAACTATTTTCTGGGTGTTCCATATTGACTTAATTTAATGCATGATGCATGATGCATAATGCATAATCAACTATAATAACTTAAAAACTCACAAGCTCGACCAAATACATCTGGCACTATCAATTAATGCGTTATGCATTAAGAGTTAGGGGAGCTTTATCGTGATAGTCTCCTTAGGATGATCTACATCATTAGATATGATGAGGATACGAGGTGCAGTCTTGAATTGGCTGAGCAACTTCGTATTGAGCACTATATTCATATTGACAGATTCGCCAGGATACAACTCACGTTTTGCCATACTTACGGATATAGCCTGGTTGAAGACCTGAATACCATCGAGCTTGAGCACTCCATGTCCTGAGTTCTTGATGATGATGGTGCCCTTCATCTTTGCCTTCTTGGAAGCATTGGTAAAGTCAAGTTCTGTAGAAGACACTTCAAACTTTGGTGCTGTACGTGAGCCTGCCAAACTGCTTATCATAGGGAGACGTACGGCAGATACTGCTATTTCATTCTCCTTGCACACCTTGTCGCCCGAATAGCGTGCCAAGTATATGCTCGTCTGGTTAAGACCCATATTAGGAAGTTTGTCTGCATGAAGTGTTATGTCAATATAGCAACGCTTCTCACGTGCAACCATCTCCGGACGAACTGTAGCCGTGAGATAGTCAGGCAAGTGCATAAGCTGAGGAGTGAACACCTCATTGCTTCCGTTGAAGAGTTCGAGACGTACCGATGTACTGTCACCAGACTTAGTGTCAAGAAACTCGATATTGTTGGTACTCAGCAAGATGTCACCGATGCTGTAAGGGAAGAGCTCTTCTCTTGTCTTATGGCTTCCGCCGCCTACCTTACCCTTCATGCGGATGCGGTGAGGCTTGTCCTGAGCATTAGTATATACATATATTATCCTGTCAAACGACCCTATCAAGGCTGCATCATACGTGATACGTATCTCACCCTTGCCGTTGCGGTCGATTCGGTCCAATGTCCATTGAGGCTGCAGACATCCGCAACCAGCATCAACATTCTTGATATAAAGAGGATTCCTGTCCTTGTTCGTAAATGTAAACACAGCGGTAACAGGCATTTTCCACTTTGTAAGTCCTACGTTTACTGTCTCTTTGTCGAAGGCAATCTTCTGTGCGCTTACTGCCATGACAGAGAGCAATAATAATAATGTCAGTATATATTTCTTCATGTTTCAATTACATTTTGGCGTATTCAATACAAAGATATAAATATTTTCTTTTACTTTGCACAAAAATACGACAACTTTATGATATTATCGTCTCTTTTACCCTTTTTAGCACTCGATGCAGAGCATATACTCGGACTTATCAACACTGCAAGCGACTTCATCTGGACATACATCGTCATCACCATGCTTGTGCTTTGTGCAATATACTTTACGGTACGAAGCAGATTCGTACAGTTCCGCTTTCTTGGCGACATGTTCAAGAACATGCTTGGCATACCGCTCGTCCGAGACAAAATCAAGCGGAAGGATTCTAAGGATGGGAAAGCCAAGATTGGTTCGTTTCAGGCGTTTGCAGTATCACTTGCCAGTCGTGTCGGCACTGGCAATCTCGCTGGCGTAGCGTCTGCCATCTTTGTTGGAGGGCCGGGTGCAGTATTCTGGATGTGGATGATGGCACTGCTTGGTTCCGCAACAGCATTTGTCGAGGCAACTCTCGCTCAGCTATACAAAAAGCGTGGAGCAGACTCATACTACGGTGGACCGGCATACTATATGCAGACAGGATTGCACCGCAGATGGATGGGAGTGCTCTTTGCCATACTTATCACAGTCACTTTCGGACTTGCCAATCAGATGGTACAGAGCAATACCATCGTCGATGCAGTAGCCGAGACATTCAGCCTCGACAAGGTATGGCCAGCTCTGGCACTCACGGCATTCACCCTCATCATCATATTTGGTGGTATACAACGTATCTCACGATTCTCCAGCATCATCGTGCCTTTCATGGCAATAGGATTTATCATCATATCCGTCATCATAGTCATCATGCACATCGACGAACTGCCTCGTGTCTTCAAGATGATATTCGAGAGCGCCTTTGGCTTCAAGCAGGCAGCGGGCGGTATGGTCGGTGCTGCCATCATGCAAGGCGTAAAACGAGGGTTGTTCAGCAACGAGGCGGGTGAAGGTTCTGCTCCTAATGCCGCTGCTATCGCAGAGACCTCCCACCCTATCAAGCAGGGATTGGTCCAAGCGCTTGGAGTGTTCTCTGACACCATTGTCATCTGTACTTGCACAGCATTTATCATACTCATATCAGGACTGCACAACAGCGGATATGACGGCATCATACTCACCACTCATGCCATCGAGGCAGAGGTCGGCATAGCAGGCAGATACTTCATCACCGCAGCCATATTCCTCTTTGCATACAGCACCATCATCAGCAATTACTTCTATGGAGAGACCAACATACGTTTCATCACCTCCAATCCATGGGCAATACTCATCTTCCGTATCTTCACTGGAGCCGTCGTCATGGGCGGAGCGATGGTATCACTCCAGACCACATGGTGCCTGGTGGACTTTGTGATGGGACTGATGACTATATGCAATCTCATCGCAATCATCCTTCTTTCTGGCCGTGTATTCCGTCTTCTCAAGGACTATACAGCACAACGCCGTCAGGGCAAAGACCCTGAGTTCCATCGCAGCAGTATGCCTGAATATGAGGAGGACATCGAGTGCTGGGAGTAAAGGAGAGGCATACCACAAGAGTATTTGTGCAAATATAGGTACAGGAGCATTGATTTTGATCATACGTATGATTGAGCTTCATCAAACGTATGATCACGCTTGATCGAACGTATGATTAAGCCTGATCAAACGTATGTTAGGACTGAAAGAAAATGGATTAAAATAGCAATTAGGCACAACTCATAGTTCAAGCGTCCGGACGGCAACTCTTCCCCTAAAGT